>CAMLRI010000009.1 GCA_946482385.1 uncultured Cellvibrio sp. | reverse complement strand
CCGATGCATTAAATCATATAAATGATATTTTGTAACATCCTGTGGCCGCTATTCGCCAAGGTGCAGATGCAATCCCGACATGCTAAGTTTGCGCCCTCCTTCATCAAGCCATGTGCCCCTATGACGCACCTAAAAACCTACCTGCTGTGGCCAGTGTTATTTATCAGCCAAACCATCGCCCTGGCCTTGCTCAGCTGGCATTTGCTCGCACAATTCCATTTCGCCTATCCCCTGGGCTACCAGCTGCTCGACCTGCACACACATATCGCCGAATTCGCGCCACTGAATCGCCACAAAGAGGATTTTGAATTCGTCAGCCAACATGAGCATTGGCGCTTGTTTGGCGAAATTAGCGATGCGGTACAAAACAGCGGCGCCGGCCTGGGCGATATTCACTACACATTGGCCAATGGCCAGCGCACCCCGCTCATGCACGAGGCAGAAATTATTCACCTGCAAGATGTCGCCAACCTGATTGATGTGTTTTACACAGTGGGCCTAGGGTGTTGGCTGTTGTGGTTGCTCTGCTTGGCTATTGCCTACTGGAAAAAATTAACCCTGCCCGCCCCTAAAAAAATCCTGATCGGATTTTTAGGCGGCCTGGCAATCACCGCTTTAGTGATCATCTCCTGGGGCGCCAAAGAGGTATTTTATTGGCTGCATGTGCAAATTTTTCCCAAGGATCACCAGTGGTTCTTTTTTTACCAGGATTCCCTGATGACCACCCTAATGAAAGCGCCGGATATTTTTGCCTTTATCAGCCTATTGCTGTTGTTATTACTGGTGGGCTTTTGGCTGGCGGGGTTTTGGGGCATGAAACTTTTATTGGCGCCCCCCAAGCAACCTACTCCACACAAAAGTAATCCGCAAAAAACCAGGGGCAATAAGAAAAAATAAAAGCAGCGTTTGGGCTACAAACTACACGAACAAAACGACAGCCATAAAAACGATAGCTTTTTGAACGGGTTGTTTTATGTAAATAGAGGATGTTTACGCAGGATGAAATATCGACAATCACAGGAAATGAGTATGCAAATTATGTCTAATACATTGTTAATGGCTGCGGGGCTGAGCCTATCCCTGGTAGCCTGTGCAGAAACCCCTAAAGAGGTGCCATCTGCCCCAACATCCGCAGCCCCCACTTCTATTGACTGGGCAGGAATGAGCTATGGCGAATGGGACAAAATGCTTCACATTTCGAAAAAATGCCCAGCCAAGTTTGATGGTCACGCTGAACGCTTTATCAGCATCAGAAAGCTAAACGAATCCGCATCGATTCTGGCTATTTCGTGTGAGCTGGGTGCCTACCAAGACGGCAATCGGCTTTATCTACTTAAGGGCGGTAAAGCATCACCAGTTTTCCCGGTGTTACCTAAAAGTTATGAAGACTGGCACTTGGAAACACAGGAGATTGTGTGGGGGAATCAATATGTCGAGGGGGAGCATCTTGTCCTGGAAAACTGGTTCGCTGGCTCAGGCGAATGCGGTTATCGCGCGCTCTACCTGATTGCGGATGTTATTGCTCAACAATCGCCAACGCCCGCCAAGGTCTTTGGCGATATAAATTGCCAGGATGAGACCTTCGTGGACGACTGGCCGCTGATCCAGGATTTTAAATAATCCATAAAAAAAGCGATGCTTTTCTCAAATCATTTGAGTCCAGCACCGCAAGCAAGGAGAGGGGCAGGAAGCGGTAGCACCGTTTCCTGTTTGAAGCAAAAGGTCAATGCTTAGCGAATGGTTCCCAGCACATTGATCAGTTCACCGTTAGCTGTGTCGCCACTCAATTCCCAGAAGAAAGCGCCGCCCAGGTTTTGCTGGTTCACATAATCCATTTTGCCGGTAAGGGTTTGCGGGGTATCAAAGCTCCACCACTCGCTGCCGCACTTGGCATAAGCGGTGCCAGCAATGGTGTAAGTGGTTGGGCACTTGGTTTTCAGCACTTTGTAATCCTCGATACCCGCTTCGTAAGAACCCGTGGCTGCGCCTGTGGCAGAACCGCCGGGCGCCAGTTGGGTTACACCATTCCAACCGCGACCGTAGAAGCCCACGCCCAACAAAATTTTGTTGGAAGGCACACCTTTGGCTTTCAACAATTGCACGGCGTTATCGGAGTTGTAACCGGCAATGGGAATACCGGAATAATCGTAGAGTGCCGAGTGAGGTGCAGTGGGGCCAGTTTTGTCCCAGGCTCCGAAGAAGTCGTAAGTCATGGGCATGTAGAAATCTACATACTGGGCTGCACCGGCGTAATCGGCAGCATTAATTTTGGCGGCGCCGGCACCAATGGCCGAGGTCACCAAATTGTTGTTGCCAAAGCGCGCACGCAACGCCTGCATCAAGTTTTTGTAGGCGGCAAAACCGCTGGTATCGCACACCAGGCCACACTCGTTGGGGTATTCCCAGTCGATGTCGATGCCGTCGAACACATCAGCCCAACGTGGGTCTTCCACCAGGTTGTAACAGGAGTTGGCAAAAGCGGTGGGGTTTTGCGATGCCTGGCCAAAACCACCAGACCAAGTCCAGCCGCCGAACGACCAAATCACTTTCAAACCTGGGTACATTTGCTTGAGTTTGCGCAGTTGGTTAAAGCTGCCGCGCAGGGGTTGATCCCAGGTATCGGCAATACCATCCACGCTATCGGCAGCGCTGTAGGCGCGGTCGTAATCGGCATAGGCATCGCCAATCACACACTGGCCATTTTGCACATTGCCAAACGCGTAAAGGATATGGGTCAGCTTGGCAGCAGAGCCGCTGGTATGAATATTTTTAACGTGGTAATTGCGCGCATACACGCCCCACTGGGCAAAATATCCCACCACTTTTTTACCGCTATCGCCCACCGAGCTGCTGCTGGATGAAGCTACGGAAGAGCTGGAAACAGAAGAACTGGAAACAGAGCTAACAACAGAAGAAACCTGCGAAGAACTGCTCGATGCAATTGAAGAACTGCTAGAAGAAACAGAGGAAGAAGAGCCGCAACCACCCTGCGCCGCCCACACACCATCGGGGCCGGAATTGGTTTCGGGGTTATTGCCCTGGGTCCACCACTTGGCCTGGTATTTCACCCCATTGTGGGACACCTGGTTGCCGCCGGTATAAACCGCCGTGGCACTCCAAGCCTGCAAACCGCCGCAACCCACAGCAGACGATGATTGGCTACTGGCAACTGAGCTCAGGCTGGATACTGAACTCACACTGGAAACCGAGCTGGTGCTGGATACAGAAGACGCCGAAGAAGATGCACCCGAGCAAGCACCTAAACCGCTCCAGGCATTTGTCCAGGCCCAACCGGAACCTGGCGCATAGGGGCCACCCACTGTACACCACCCACCCACGGTGCATTGGTAAGCGGAGCCGCCGTTCTGAACAATATTACCCGCGGCATAGCTGCTGCCATCCTGATATGGCGCCACGCCAGTGCAATCATAGGCATAGGCCTGGCTCGCCAACACGCCCGGCAGCAGCGCCGCCAGCATTAAATTTTTAACAAGTTTCATGGTGATGTCCTCGATTATTTTTTATTAGGCAATAAAACACTGAACGCACGGCGCAAGCGCCGCACATCAAACCATTCGAGAGAAACTACCCTCAGACCCCTTGCTAAAACAGATATGTCGGTAACGACCAGATATAGTTGTTATGTTGCAGGCAAGACTATTCCGCCACAGGAAGCCAAGGCTCCACTGAAACACGAATGCACCCGCTTAAAAACTTTTTCGTGCTGCCCTCAACCAGGGCGGCGCTTTTATATACAACGAAAAACAACGATGTCTCATCCAGAGAACAGATATGCAAAATATGCAGCCCGCATATTTTTACGAGAAAAACCGCGAAAATAAGGTGTTAGTTCGGTATTAGTTATAGTGATCACGCCCTAACCAACCCTTAATGACAGCGAAAATAAACCCAAATGGACAACGTTGTCAACAGTAAACAAAGAACTTGATGGGAGTGTCACATTTTGAAACAGGGGCGCTGGGGAGCCATACAAAAAGAGCCACGGCCAAATAGCCCCCCCCCAAAGGGCGCTCAAGCAATAAATGCCCCTCACAACGCTTAGGAGCTGCAAGACAACATAGAACAACCCGCTTTGTGGCGGGCCCACTCAGGGCGTTTGGCGAAGTAGTGTTGTTGCTCGGGTTGTTCGGCGTAGGGGTTGCGCAGCAGTTGCAATAAATTTTGTAGCTCGCGGGTGTCGCCTTGGGTGGCTTGGTCTATGGCTTGTTGGGCCAAATAGTTGCGCAATACATATTTGGGATTGGTGCGATCCATTAATTCGCGGCGCTGGGCATCGCTCCAGCCTTGCAGAATAAAATCCTGCTGCACGCGCTGGCCGTATTGCTGGAGCCAGGAGTACATGGTTTTTACAGCACTGGCAGATGGCGATTGGTAATAGGCCGGCAGAAGATATTGGATGAGCGAATTGGCATCGCCCGCGAGCAATTCGGCGGCGGGAATTTGCGCGAGCAGGCGATAAAAAATCGTCATGTCGATTTCGGTGGACTGTAAGGTTTTTAGCAAATTATCACTGAGAGTTTCGTCGCTTTGTGCATTAAAACTGCTTAAGCCGAGTTTGTTGGCCATGTCGCGCTGGGCGCAGGATTCGTATTCGCGGCGATAAATATCCAAGCCCTGCTGCAGTGGCTCTACTTCTTCAATCAACGGGTAAATAGCGTTGGCCAGTTGCGCCAAATTCCACAGGGCAATGCGCGGTTGGTTGCCAAAGGCATAGCGATGGCCCTGGGCGTCGGTGGTGTTGGGTGTCCAGTCGGGGTCGTAACCTTCGAGCCAGCCGTAGGGGCCGTAGTCGATGGTGAGGCCGAGGATGGACATGTTGTCGGTGTTCATAACGCCGTGAACAAAACCCACGCGCATCCAGTGGGCGATCATTTGCGCGGTGCGAGTGCAGACTTCATAAAACCATTTTAGATACAGCGCTTTGTCGCAAACCTGGGCCGGGCTGCTGAGCAGTTCGGGGAAATCGCTGCTAATGGTGAAGTCCGCCAGCTGGCGCAGTAAATCTGTATCGCCCCGCGCTGCAAAAATTTCAAAATTGCCAAAGCGGGTAAAGCTGGGGGCAACCCGGCAGACGACCGCGCCCGGTTCCCACTGGGGGTTGCCATCGTAAAACATATCGCGCCGCACCTGCTCGCCCGTGGTAATTAAACTGAGCGCGCGGGTGGTGGGTACTCCCAGATGGTGCATGGCTTCGCTGCATAAAAATTCGCGCAGCGATGAACGCAGTACCGCCAGGCCATCGGCAGTGCGCGAATAGGGTGTGGGGCCGGCACCTTTTAATTGCAGCGTCCAGTGCTCGCCGCGTTTATTGATTACCTCGCCCAAATTAATGGCGCGGCCATCGCCCAATTGCCCAGCCCAGTTGCCAAATTGGTGGCCGCCATAACAACAGGCGTGGGGTTCCATGCCGGCGAGCAGTTGGTTGCCGGCAAATACTTGCGCAAATTCTTCGCTGGTAAAAACCTGTTCATCCAAATCCAGCAGTTGCGCCACTTCGCGCGCCGCAGCAAGCAGCTGTGGCTGTTTGACTGGCGTGGGCATTACCCGCGAGTAAACAGCCTTGTGCACCTGGCGGCGATAGTTGTCGGCAATGGGGTCGGCTGGCAGCTCGCGCACCAGGCGGTTGTCGAATAGCAATTGGGAGAGTGATGTGTGCATAACAAATTATTCGCCGAGCAATTCGATTTTGTAGCCATCCGGGTCTTCTACAAACGCCAGTATGGTGGTGCCGTGTTTCATGGGGCCCGGCTCGCGCACAATTTTGCCGCCAGCGGCGCGAATTTTTTCGCAGGTGGCGTAGACATCTTCACAACCTATGGCGATATGGCCGTAGCCTTTACCCAGATCGTAAGATTCCACACCGTAGTTGTAGGTGAGCTCAATAACGGTGTTATCTGCTTCGGCGCCGTAGCCGATAAACGCGAGGGTGAATTGGCCTTCGGGATAATCCTGCTTGCGCAGCAATTGCATGCCGAGTACCTGGGTGTAAAAGGCAATGGATTTTTCCAGGTTGCCGACGCGCAGCATGGTGTGTAATAAACGCATAATTAACCTCAAAATATTTTTTGGGAATTTTTCATTTTTTCGATAAGCCTTGAGCGAGCACAAAACTCTTGCCCCTTGCTCTGGCCACGCCGTAAATACATCCATGTAGGCTCGATGGTCGGCATCCATGCCTCCCTCGGCCCAGAGCAAGGGGCAAGAGTTTTGTGCTGGAAACCTGGTGCAAAAACCAATTAAAACTGTTGCGATGCACCAAAAGTAATTTGGTATTCGCTGATGCCCTGTTTTTGGGTGAGGGGGGTGGCTATATCCAAATGTGCGACTGTGCCGATTTTGACGCGGCTGGAGCTGAGGCGCAAACCCAGGCCGATATTGCTCAGCTGCGGGCTTTGGCGATATTCGCGCAGCCCCCAGGATTTGCCAGTATCAAAAAAAGCCACGGCGCCCAGGCGCAAAATGCTGAACAAGTGAACATCGGAAAAATAGCGCCGCTCAATACTGAACCTATAGCGCTGGTTGCCGCGCTGGAAATCTGTAGGGTAGCCGCGCAGGCCGGTGATATCACCACTGGTTAATTCCTGGTGCTGCGCCAGGTCGTGGCCCTGGTCGTAACCCAGCCAAAAGTACCAGCGATTTTTTTCATCAATAAAGTAGTTGTAACTGAGATAGGACTGGTTGACCTGGCTATTAAGTCCATCGAGGTTTTTGTAGTAGTGGCCATCGGACATTAAGCCCAGAGCCATAATGTGCAACTCATCCACATCCAATAAATATTGGTAGCTGGCATTCCAACGCCACACATCGTCTGGATTGTTCCAGCTGCGCGAGCCATAGCCCAGGCGCAGGCGCAATTGGTGGCCCAGGCCTATATCTTCCGGGCGCTGGATTTGGTTGACGTTTTTGTAAACCGTGTAGCGGTTTTCCAACAATTGGTATTCCACCCAGGGATATTCGGCCGTGACATCGGTGGGCAATTCACCCAGGGTTTCTGCGGTGGCGATATAGGATGATTGCTCGCGGCTAAAACCCAGCAGCCAGCGCTGGCTGTGATCGCGCTGAACAGAGGCGCGGCCGATAAATACCTGGCTGAGTTCGGTGAAGTGGCGGTATTCGTTGATCACCTGGTCGCGCAGGCGAATGCTATCGGTAAGCACTGTATCTTCGCGGTAAATACCTGCCGCCCAGGGCGTGGCCAGGGATTCAAAGGGGCGCTCCAATTGCACTATGGAATTGCGCCCATCGGAGGTGTCGGCGTAATACAAGCGGCCGCTGAGCTGGCTGTTAAATAAGTGCGGGTTGCTGATGTCGTAGCCCACCAGGTTGCGCAGTTCCGATTGGCTGTAGCTGATGCGCAGGTTGCTGCCGGTGCCGAGGAAGTTACCGTCTTCCAATGCGTAACTGGTTTGGGTGTCGGCCGATTTGCGCGATACGGAAAACTGCGGCTCCAGGGCCCAGGCATCCTGGGTGACAACCATTAGGTCAACCTGGGTGTCGCACACCACCAGCGGCAGTATGTAGGCATTGGTGAGGTAATGGCGCGAGCGCAACAGCCGCTCGGATTCGGCAATATCGCGCAGGAGCAGGCGCTCGCCTTCTTTAAACAGCAACTGCGCGCGCACCACGCCAGGGCGGGTGTTGGTGTGGAGTTTGTTAAGCCAGAGATACAGGGGTTTGTTGTCGCGGGGGTTATCCGGGTCGAACACGGAAATGGTTTTGAATTGGATATGGCGGATGCGCTTGCCTTCCAGGCCGTCAAACAGGTTGGTTTCCAACCGGCTTTCCCTGGCTGCCGCCAGGCTTTGGCGCTGCCCGGTAAAAGGGGCACAACTGGCGTCTGTGTCTGCGGTGGCATCGGCATCCGGCTGGGCATAGGCCTGGCTGACCACCAACAGCAGCCCCCATAAGATCCCCCGCAACAACCTGACTGGACACATAGTGAATCGCTTTGTCACCTAAACACACCTTAAGTCTAGCCGCTGGAGCCTGTGGGAATGTCTCGAAAACCTTTTTCAGCAGCCAGCTAATGCTGATGATGGTGGTGCTCATGGCCGCTTTCAATGGCAGCCGATGACGCCGAGCTTGCAGCAGGCTGGGTTTGTGGCTGGTGGTTGTGGTGCTGATGCTGGTCCTGTTGCTGGCTATCAATTTGATGGGCTGAATGATTGTGCCCATGCTGGCTGTGATCGCCATGGCCGCCGCCCCAGAGAGTCCAGAGGCCAAACACCACTATCGCCAAGGCCAGCGGCCAGCGCAGCTGGGGGCGCTGTAACCAGCGCCCCAATTGCTGGGCAACCAGGCCAGTGGCCAACACGGCGGGCAAGGTGCCCAGGCCAAAAGCCAGCATCACCAGGGCCCCTGCCCCGCCCTGCCCCTGGGCCATGGCATAGGCCAGGGCGGAATAGACCAAACCGCAGGGCAGCCAACCCCAAATTACCCCCAGGGCCAGCGCCTTGGGGGCTGAATCCACTGGCATCAGCGCCTTACCCAGGGGTTGCAGATAAGCCCAAAGATAGCGCCCACCCGCCTCCAGGTAAGTTAGCCCGCGCCACCAGTTGGCCAGGTACAAGCCCATAGCGATTAGCAGTATTCCCGCCAACCAGCGCAGCCATAGCGCCGCCCCCCAAGCTGCCAACTGGGCGGCAAACAGCCCCACCAACAGCCCCATCAAACTGTAACTGGCGATACGGCCCAGGTTGTAGCTGAGCAGCAGCCAAGTGCGCCGGCTTTTGGCCTGGGCGGGCACCGCCATAGAGAGCGCCGCCATAATGCCGCCGCACATGCCCACACAGTGGGCGCTACTGAACAGGCCGAGCAAAAACGCGGCCGAGAGGCTGGGCCAATCGAGGATCATGGGGCAGGCTTATCGCTGGGTGAGTCGGGGTTGGCGGGATTGTTTGGGGTGCTGCCGGGATTACCTTTGGGCGTTTCACTATCAAACAAAATGCGGTGGGCCTCGGTATCCAGGTTGTCGTACTGGCCGCTGTTAATCGCCCAAAAAAATACCTTGATGGCGATGGCGATAAACACCAGGGCGCAGGGTACTAAAAAATATAAACTTTCCATTGGAACCAATTCTATTTAGTTAACCGCAAGGCGTTAAAAATCACCACCAGGGAGCTGAGCGTCATGCCGATGGCCGCCAACCAGGGGGGCACAAAGCCCGCCGCAGCCAGGGGCAGCGCCAGCAGATTGTATATCAGCGAGAAGCGCAGGTTCTGTTTGATAACCGCCTGGGTGCGCTGCGCCAGCTGTATAGCCCTGGCCAGTACCAGCAGGTGATCGTTAAGCAGCACCGCATCGGCGCGGGTTTGCGCCAGATCCGAGGAGCAGGCCATGGCGACAGACACATCGGCACCGGCCAGCACCGGCACATCGTTAATGCCATCGCCCACCATTAGCACTTTATCACCCGCCGCCTGGCACTGGCTGAGGCGCGACAATTTGTCGCCCGGGTTGGCGCCGGCGCGAAACTCGCGGATACCCAGTTGTTGCGCCAATTGCGCCACCGCGCCCGACTGATCGCCGCTGAGCAGCTCCACAGCGATACCGCGTTGCTGCAACTGCTCGACCAGCGCCTTGGCCTCGGCGCGGGGCTGGTCGGCCAGGCCGATCCAGGCCAGCAGCTGCCGCTCATTGGCCAATAGCAGCCAGCTGTGCTGCTGATCGGGAAACGCCGGCACTGCCTGGCCTGCGATAGCAGCGGCAAACTCTGGAGTACCCAAGCGGTAGCCGAGGCCGTCGATTACGCCTTCCACACCTGCGGCAGTCAGCTGCTTAACCTGCTGCGCCTGGTATTGGTCGCGCCAGCTGTGAAAGGCAGCGGCCAGAGGGTGGTTGGAGCCGGCCTCCAGCGCGGCAGCTATACCGAGCAGGCTATCGCGCTCACCGGGGGCATCACCCAGGGGCAGCAGCTGTGCCAGGGCGAACTGGCCGCGGGTCAGGGTGCCGGTTTTATCAAAAATCACCCGGTTCACCTGGGTCAGGGTTTCTATCACATGGCCGCGCGCCACCAAAAAGCCCTGCTGGCGCAGGTTGGCGGTGGCTGCCGAAAGGGCGGCGGGCATGGCCAATGCCAGGGCACAGGGGCAGGTGACTACCAGTACCGAGAGGGTGATCCAAAAGGCATCTTCCGGGCGATACCACAGCCAAAAGGCAAACACCGCCGAGCAGACAACCAAGAGGCGGGCGATAAAAAAGCGCGCTATGCGATCGCCAACCAGCACTTGTTGGGGCTTTTCCTCTGCCGCCTGGGCCGCCAAACGCTCAATGGCTGATAACTGGGTGGCGGCGCCCAGGGCGGTAACCTCCAGTTTGAGCGGGCTGTGATGGTTGAGGGTGCCGGCAATCACCAGATCCCCCGGCCGCTTGGCCACCGGCTGGGATTCGCCGGTGAGCAGCGCCTCCACCGCCGAGCTTTCGCCGGCCAGCACCCGGCCATCGCAGGGAAAGGTTTCCCCGGCTTTCACCAGAATAATGTCGCCCAGCTGCAGGGTTTTTAGCGGCAGGTTGTGTTCAACTTCGCAACCATTTTCCTGGCGCAGGCAGCAGGCAGTCAGGGGCATCAACTGCGCCAGGTTGCCAAACGCCAAGCGGTTGCGATGACGCGCGCGCAGCTCGATGTAGCGCCCCAGCAGCAGGAAAAAGGTAAACATGGATACAGATTCAAAATACACCTCGCCACTGCTGGTCACCGTGGCCCATACGCTGGCGAGGTAGGCCAGGCCAATGGCCAGGGCTACAGGCACATCCATCACCAACTGGCGCATTTGGATACTGCGCCAGGCCGCCTGGAAAAACGGCCAGGCGGAGAAAAAGACAACCGGGGTAGCCACCAGCATCGACAGCCAGCGCAGGAAATCCAGCCAAAAATCCGTTGCCCCCGTGTACATGCCCACCGCCACCATCATTGCCTGCATCATGCCGAAGCCGGCTACGCCAATACGCATTAAGGCGGTGCGGTTTTCCTTGTTGATGAGCTGTTGCTGCTGCTCGTCGGTGGCCGGGCGCGGGGTATAACCTATCTCTGCCAGGGCGGCAAAAAGGCTGGATAAGGGCGCCAGGCTGGCATCCCACACCAGGGTGCAGCGATGGCTGCTGACGTTGACCGACAGGGAGCGCAGGGCGGGATTTTTTTTCAGGTGGGTTTCAATCAGCCAGCTGCAGGCGGCGCAGGTGATGCCCTCCAACAGCAGGCTGGCCTGGCGCACCTGGCCATCCTCGCTCACCGGCAGGACAAATTCACTTTGCACTTCCGGCAGGTCGTAAATTGCCCAGCGCTGGGCGCCCTGCCCTTGCAGCTCGGGGCGCTCATTGGTGCGGGTGCGGAATTGGTAAAAGGAATCCAGGCCACCTTCAACAATAGCCGTGGCTACTGCCTGGCAGCCGGGGCAGCACATCAGCTGCTCCTGCCCCTGGATGCGCACCGGGTAATAGCTGGCCGCCGGCACCGGCAGGCCGCAGTGGTAACAGGGGCGCAGATCCTGGGCCATTAGTCGACGCGGGGCACCAGCTGGGTAGTATCGCCCTGGGCGAAATCAATTTGGCCACTGAGGGTCCATTCGGCCTGGTTGCGCTGCGCCAGGTCGGTGATTGGGTAGAGGGTGAGGTACCAGCTGTACTCGGGGCGCACTGCCAGCTCGCCACGGTATTGGCCGGCGGCCAGGGCGCGCAGCTGGACCTGTTGATCCTTGGCGGCCTTGACCGGGTGCCCCATTAACAACAGCAATTGTTCGGGCAGCTGGGCGCCATCGGGCAGCTGCGGCAGGCTGAGGATTACCTCGCCGGTTTGCACATCAAAGCGCAGCTCGGCACTCAAGCCCAGAGCCTTGGCGCGCTTATCCTGGTCGAGGGTTTGGTTGATCATGCGCCCCTCTTTGTAATAGTTGTCGATAATCACATCATCGGCATTGTTCAGCGCAATGGACACCGTAAAGCCGCACAGGATGATGATAAAAATCAGCGGCCCAAACACAAACCAAAACCAAAACTGGCGGTACCAGGGCAGGATTATTTCGTCGTTTGTTTCAGTCATAACGCAGCTCTTTGTTAACTGGCCTGAATTAAGGGCCGATGAAAGTGGTTTCGTGGAAAGCCGTCAGCTCAGCATTGTCGCGGGCGCGGGCGCGGATACGGATTTCGGTTTTCTTCTGCTGTAAATCCGCTTTATTGGCCACTACCCGCACCGGCACCACCAGCACCTCCCCTTCCACCACCGGCACAGGACGATAGCCATCCAACTCAAAGGCATGGGGGCCTTCAATTTCCACATCGTAAATGTGGGTCTGGCGATCCATGTTGCTGATCTTCAGGGTGTAAACATTAATGATCTGTTTGCCGGCCACCCGGTACATTTGCACCCCGCGGTCGCGCTGCGCCTCTATGCCCACAGGCACCCGGGTGGCGATGGAGTAGACAAACAATCCCATCATAATCGACAGCATCAAACCATAGCCCAACAGGCGCGGGCGAAACACCTTGGTTTTGCCATTCTGAATGGCATCCTCAGTAGTGAAGCTGATCAAACCCGGTTCATAGCCCATCTTGTCCATCACGCTGTTACAGGCATCAACACAGAGGCCGCAGTCGATACACTCAGCCTGCAGGCCATCGCGGATGTCGATATCCACCGGGCATACCTGCACACACCAGGAGCAGTCGATGCAATCGCCCAGGCCCTGGGCCTTGTAGTCCTCGCCTGCTTTGCGTGGGCCGCGCTTTTCACCGCGCAGCGGGTTGTAGGAAACCGTCAGCGTGTCCTTGTCGTACATCACCCCCTGGAAGCGGGCATAGGGGCAAATGTATTTGCAAAATTGCTCGCGCATAAACCCGGCGTTCATATAGGTGGCGCCGACAAAAAACAGCACCCAAAAGGCCGTCATTAACTCCAGGTCAAAGGTAAAGAAGCCAACCACCAGTTCGCGCACCGGCGTGAAATAACCGATAAAGGTGAGGGAGGTAATCAGGGAGATGCCAATCCAAATGGCCTGCTTGGCGGATTTGCGCCAAAGCTTTTCCAGATTCCACGGCTGGGCATCGAGCTTGATACGTTTGTTGCGATCGCCCTCGCAGACAAATTCCGCCCAGATAAACATTTGCGTCCACACGGTTTGCGGGCAGGTAAAGCCGCACCAGACCCGCCCCACCAACACAGTGACGGTAAACAGCAAAAAGGCGGAGATCACCAACAGCCAGGCCAGGTACATAGCATCTTGCGGCCAGAAGGTCAGCCAGAGCACATGGAACTTGCGTTCGGGCAAATCAAACAACATCGCCGGGCGGCCATCGATCACCAGCCAGGGCATCAGCAAAAAGCCCAGCATCAGGGGAATGCCCGTGTAACGGCGCAAGCGCTGGTAAAAACCGGTGATACGGCGGATATAAATTTTGTCGTCGGCTTCGTAGAGGTTTACATAGCGGATGGGCGCATCCACCTGGGGTTTATCGGGGGTGCCCTTGGCAGGTTTATCACTCACGGGGATTACCTCTGGGAGTTGCTGCGCCACCGGGGGCACAACTCCTATCTACTCCAATAAAAAAGGCAGGCCTAGGCCTGCCTTCCCTGAACCAGCTGCAATCGAGGATTGCAGTGCTCGTGTTTACTCGCCGTCTTTCATAGACAGGCTGTAAACATAGGCCGCCAGCAGGTGGATGCGGTCTTCTTTCAGCAGCTCGCCCTGGGCTGGCATCACCCCGGCACGGCCGGCGCGGATGGTTTGGCGAATGGTGGCTGGCTCGCCACCGTAGAGCCATATGTCATCGGTGAGATTGGGCGCGCCCACCAGCTGGTTGCCCTTGCCGTCGGCACCGTGGCAAACCACGCAGTTGGCGGTGTACAGCTTGGCGCCTGCTTCGGCTTTGGCCGCATCATGCTCACCGCCGGAAATCTGCAGCACGTATTCAGCCAGTTGGGCTACGCCCTGCTCGCCCACCACACCTACCCAAGCAGGCATAGCGGCAACACGGCCTTTGACGATGGTTTCATGGATCTTCTCGGGGCTACCGCCGTAGA
>CAMLRI010000008.1 GCA_946482385.1 uncultured Cellvibrio sp. | reverse complement strand
AAAGCATTGCGGAGGAAATGTTTCATTGGCTAACCCGATCGACTGGTAAGAATTCATTGTATGTGCGCATTCGCGGGGCAATGCGGACTCTTGGCGCTGAACCCGGGCAGGCACAGGATTCGCGCAGGCCTTGCTGTATACAGGGTACAATCGCGCACCTGGCACCTAATACCCGGCCTTGCAGGCGGCCGGCATTATATACCAACAGGTGAATAACACACTATTTTGAAGGGTTTTTATGTCCAGCCCCAGCAGCAGCATTGCCTTTAACAAGGCCCAGTTTTTAACCAGTGCCCCCAGCATCCGCCAATGCCCACCCGAAATTGGCTTCGAGGTGGCTTTTGCCGGCCGCTCCAACGCGGGCAAATCCAGCGCTATCAATGCCCTGACCAACAACCATCGCCTGGCGCGCACCAGTAAAACCCCCGGCCGCACCCAGCTGATCAACTTTTTTGCCCTGAGCGATCACCAGCGCCTGGTCGACCTGCCCGGCTATGGCTACGCCAAGGTATCGCGCGAGCTCAAGGAGCAGTGGCAGCGCGACCTCTCGGAATACCTGCAACAGCGCCAAAGCCTGCAGGGTCTGGTGCTGCTGATGGATATACGCCACCCGCTGCAGGAATTCGACACCACCATGCTGCACTGGGCCAAACGCGGCCAGATGCCGGTGCACATACTGCTCACCAAGGCCGATAAGCTCAGCCGCAGCCAGATGAACGTCAGCCTGTTTAAAGTACAAAAAGAGCTGAAAACCCTCGGCTTCACCGCCGACAGCGTTAGCCTGCAGTGCTTTTCCGCCATGGCCAACCTGGGCATAGATGAGCTGAAAGCCAAACTGCAAACCTGGCTGGCGCCCGAATCTGCCAGCGGCGGGGATATTAGCGGGGAATAAAAAAAATCCGATGATTTGGATCAATCATCGGACAAAGAACTGGCACTCTTGGGGTAGTGCCAGATGGGCTTAAGACTAACAAGGCTTAAGGGGAGAAAGCTCATGCAACAACTGCAACCTAGGACTGGGGCCGCCCCATTAAAGTTCGCGCCAAAACGTAAATCTTTGTAAGTGCAACAGTTTTTGCACAATTCCCCCAGTTTCCCCAGCAGCCTCGGCAACCGCCCAGCCAAATTTAGGGCAAAAAAAACCCCGATCGGGTCGGGGTTGGCTTAGCTTAAATTTCACTTCGCTTAGCTGGCCTAATAGCCATCAGGGGAGGAGTTAGCTCATGATCGTAAAACACACACTGGCTATGACTAACCCCTGCCGCAATTAGTTCCTGCTCCGTTCAAATAATTTGCATAATTTTTTATTAATTTTAAATTCACAATAAAATCAGTGAGTTAATGGGCCTCATCCCAGTTATTGCCAACTCCCGCCTCGACCACCAACGGCACTTTTAACTGCGCCGCGCTGGACATACGCTCCACCAGGCCGCTGCACACCTCATCCAGGCAGGCTTCCGCCACCTCCAGCACCAGCTCATCGTGCACCTGCATAATGATTTTGGCGTCCAAGCCGGCATCCACCAGCCAGTTGTCGACGCGGATCATGGCGGTTTTGATAATGTCGGCCGCTGTGCCCTGCATAGGCGCGTTAATGGCGGTGCGCTCGGCAGCCATTTGCAGGTTTTTATTCTTGGCATTGATATCGGGCAAATAAAGGCGGCGACCAAACAGAGTTTCCACATAGCCCTGCTCGTGGGCCTGAGCGCGGATATTGTTCATATAGCGCTGCACCCCTGGGTAGCGCTCGAAATAGCGGTCGATATATTGCTGCGCTTCGTTGCGCCCCAGATGCAGCTGCTTGGCCAGGCCAAAGGCCGACATGCCGTAAATCAAACCGAAGTTGATCGCCTTGGCGCTGCGGCGCATTTCCGGTGTTACTGCCGCCACCGCCACACCAAATACTTCCGCCGCCGTAGCGCGGTGCACATCCAGGCCCTGGGCAAAGGCGCTGAGCAGGCCTTCATCGCCCGACAGGTGCGCCATAATGCGCAGCTCAATTTGCGAATAGTCAGCCGCTACCAATTTGTAGCCCGGCGGTGCAATAAACGCCTGGCGGATACGCCGCCCTTCTTCGGTTTTAATGGGGATGTTTTGCAGGTTGGGATCTTGCGACGACAGCCGCCCGGTGGCCGCCACCGCCTGGTGGTAACTGGTGTGGATGCGGCCAGTGCGCGGATTGATAACCTGCGGCAATTTATCGGTGTAGGTGGATTTTAATTTCGCCAGGCCGCGATACTCCATCAACACTTTGGGCAGAGGGTAATCCAGCGCCAATTCCTGCAACACTTCTTCGGCGGTAGATGGGGTGCCGGTGGGCGTTTTTTTCAGCACCGGCAATTTTTGTTGCTCAAATAAAATTGCGCCCAATTGTTTCGGCGAACTTAAATTAAATTCCTGCCCGGCGATTTCGTAAGCTTTGCGCTCCAGCTCTTGCAGGCGCGCGCCCAACTCAATACTTTGCTGGCCCAGCAGCTTGGCATCCACCAGTGCACCATTGCGCTCTATGTGGGACAAAATCGGCACCAGTGGCATTTCTATTTCACGAAATACTTTGCACAGTTTTTCCTGCTGCTGCAGTTGCGGCCAAAAAAATTGGTGCAGGCGCAGGGTGATATCGGCATCTTCCGCTGCGTAGTGGCCGGCATCTTCAATTTTTAATTGGTTGAAGCTGAGCTGCTTAACGCCCTTGCCCGCCAGCTCTTCAAAAGTCACGGTTTTATAGTCGAGATAGGTCTGCGCCAAATCATCCATATTGTGGCGGCTGCCCACCGAATTCCACACATAGGATTCAAGCATGGTGTCGTAGTCGATACCGCGCAAATGCACGCCGTAATTCAGCAGCACACTGCGGTCGTATTTAATATTTTGGCCAATTTTTATTTTGCGCGGATCTTCCAGCAGCGCTTTTAATTGCGCCAGCACATCTGCCAGCGCCAGCTGCGCCGGTGCGCCCATATAATCGTGACCGCAGGGAATATAAGCTGCCAGGCCAGGTTCAGTGGCCACACTCACGCCAACGATGCGCGCCTCCATTACATCCAGGCTGGTGGTTTCTGTATCAAAGGCAAATTCATCGGCCGCTTGCAGCCGCGCCAGCCATTCGGCCAATTGCGCTTGGCTGGTGACAATCTCGTAGCGTTTTTCGATGCTGTTATTGCCGCAGTCACCAACACTGGCTGGTGCCGGCTCAAGCGCTTGGCGATTATGTTCAGCCACTGCGGGCGCACTGGCCGCACCCAATTCCGCCACCCAACTTTTAAATTCCAAATCCTCAAACAGCGCGCGCAATTTTTCAGTGTCTGCCGGTTGGTTGTGAATGGCATCGGGCGTTAGCGCCAATTCCACATCGGTTTTAATGGTGGCCAGGCGATAGGACAAGTAGGCCATGTCGCGGTGTTCGATTAATTTTTCCGGCATGGTTTTGGCGCCGCGAAAACTCAGGCTGCGCACCTTTTCCAAATCGGCGTAAATCGCATCCAAACCGCCAATACCCTGGATCAAACCCTGGGCGGTTTTTTCGCCCACACCTGGCACGCCGGGAATGTTGTCCACCTTGTCGCCCATCAGCGCCAGGTAGTCGATCATCAACTCCGGGCCAAAGCCATATTTGGCATGCACGCCGGGAATATCCAGCACTGAATCGGTCATGGTATTCACCAGGGTGACATGCTCATTTACCAGCTGCGCCATGTCTTTATCGCCGGTGGAGATCACCACATAGCGCTGCTGCGCTGTGGCTTGGCGCGCGAGGGTGCCAATCACATCGTCAGCCTCTACCCCGTCAATCACCAGCAGCGGCAGGCCCATGGCCTGGACTATGTCGTGGATCGGCTGCACCTGCGGGCGCAGATCCTCGGGCATAGGCGGGCGGTTGGCCTTGTACTCGGCGAACAGCTCGTCGCGGAAGGTTTTGCCCTTTGCATCAAACACCACCGCAATGGGGCTTTGGGGGTAATCCTTGCGCAGCCGGCGCAGCATATTGATGACCCCTTTTACCGCCCCGGTGGGCTGGCCTTTGGAATTGGTCAGCGGCGGCAGGGCGTGGTAGGCGCGGTAGAGATAGGAGGAACCATCCACCAGTACGAGGGGGGCATCAGGGCTTAAAGTCATAGGAAAATCCGGGGCTTAGGGTCGCGATAAAGGCCGCAGGATACACCAAAGCACCACCGGGGCCTGACGCCCAACCACCAAAGTGTTACCCGGTGCCAAAATGTGTTACCTGGCGACAAAACCCCTATTTACTTGAGCTTTTATTGCTAAGCAGCGGTATTTATTCACATTTTAGAGTTTTATATCACCAAATATTGTAACCACCCCCTAGCCAGACTTAAAAAATCTGTTACCATGCGTAACATAAAGTAACAAATGCAGATGCGAGCGTTACTGAAGAAGGCATGTGTTACTAAGAAGAGCGTGTTAGCGAGTCAACCCAGAGACAAACTTGCAACACCGGCAACATCTAGTACCGACCACAAGTTAACCCTAAACCCAAGCAACACCAGAAAGGTTGCTCACAAGGCAACTGGACTTTTAAATCCATCGGAGGATCAAACGATGAAAACGACTGCACTTTTCCTGACTGCCCTGCTGGCCACTAGTGGCGCTTTTGCCAACGATGCCGCGGACGAACAAAACCTGACCCTGGCGGCCGCTGACCTGAAAGTCAAAAGCACCTGGGTAGAAACCGAAGAAGACGCCCAATTGCGTCTGAACGAAACCCTGACTGAAAAAGCGGCGGATTTGACAGAAGAAGTCAACGCCAAGCTGGAAAAAGAACTGGAAGCCAAATTGGCGGCCAAACTGGGCCTGTAACCCACTAAGGCTGCCGCCCCAGCCGCCTTGGGCGGCTATAGCAGAAACCCTCTGCACAGACCCGGCAGGCATGACTGCCGGGTCATAATTCCCCCTTTTTTTATTACCTTTTCTCCTCGTGTTATTGCCCCGCAGCCAGACTTATTACTTTTTGTTTGGTTTATGCGGGGTTCTTTTTTTGTACAAATCACAAATTTCACATTTACCCCGGCCCTGACGTGTAAATCCCTAGCGCGGCCCCAGGGCTTACCTAGACTGGCGTTAAAACAGGGAAACAACAGATTGAATCCTGGACCGTCCACCTCAATCGCCCACCCAGTTCATTTTTGGAGCCGCTCATGGAAACACTGATTTTTTCGCAAACCGCCATATTCCGCATGCAACAGCTGGCCAGCAGCTATTACCACCTGACCGGTGTGCGCCACCGCATGGCCACACCCGAAGGCATGCTCTCACTGCTGCGCGAAACCGCCCTGTGCAGCGACCACGGTGTGCGCGAGTGCTACGACGCTTTTGTGATGGAATTGAATAAACGCCAGATGGATATGTTGGCTGCACGCAACGTTAAACTGCGCAAGCCGCTGCAGATTTCGCTGATTGCGCCAGTGCGCAAAGCGGGTTGATGGCCATTGGCAAGGCATTAATCATGAACTAATCATGATCAGCCCATAGCGATCGAATCGCGGCTGTTGAGGAAGTTTGTCGCAGGAGCGGAGTTACAGTTGGAGAGGCGGGCAGCGAAAGCACCCGCCTTTTTGTTTGTCAGTATGGCCGCAACCGGCTGTTAAGTGGGTGCCAGGCAGCGGGCAAAGTCTTCTGCCATACGCTCCAGCAATTGCCCGTAATTCTCCACCCCTTCCGCACCCAGGGCATCCAGCTGCCCCTGGCGCAGCTGCAGCTCGCGGGCCAGGGCATCCAGGCTGTGGCTGGCCTGATAGGGCTCACTAAAAATACACACCCCACCCGCCGCCATTTGCTGGCGCAACTGCTGCAAATGGCGCGCCCCCGGGCGCCGCTCGGGGGTGAAGGTGACATAGGCCAGCTGGCGCAAACCATAGTGCTGTACAAAATGGCCATAGCCCTCGTGGTAAACCGCAAATCCCCGCTCTTTGAAAGGCGCCAGTGCCGTTTGCAGGCGCTGGTCCAGCGCGGCCATGGCGGCGGCAAAGGTTTGCGCCCGGGCGTGGAACAGCTCGGCACTGGCCGGTTGCAACTGCGCCAGCCGCGCCGCCAGGGCAGTCGCCAGCAGCGCGGCGTTGTGGGGGTTGAGCCATAGGTGGGGATCATGGCCGTGGTGGCCATGATCATGGGCGGCATGCTCCTCTTGCACCACTTCTTCCGCTTCCGGCCAATGGATACCTGCCAGCCCGTAGGCGCTGAGCTGTTGCGCCTGGGGTAGGTTGCGCAGCGGCTTGGCCAGGAAAGCTTCCAATTCCGGGCCTATCCACAACACCAGGTCGGCATCGCGCAGGCGGCGGTGATCAGACATCTTCAGCGGATAGTCGTGGGGCGAAGCGCTGGCCGGCAAGAGGGTATCTACGGCCACCTCGGCACCAGCTATCTCCTGGGCAATCAGCGCCAGGGGTTTGATACTGGCCAACAGGCGCGGCTTGGCCTGCGCCAGGCTGGCAGTACAGGCGAGCAGGACAAGGCCGGGGATAATCCAGCAACAACGGCGTAATAGCGATGGCATAACAGGCTCTGGGCGGGGCTCGGCAGGTTATCAAGGTAAGGGTTATAGAGTAACATAAGACACCCTTAGCTATCTTTCCCCCTGCCCGGATGCGCACCCCGCCATGACCCAATCCAGCCCCCTGGCCTGTAGCCACCACGACCACGGCCACTGCATTAGCGATGCCCTGGCCGACGCCCGCGAACTTTGCGCCAGCCGCGGAGTGCGCCTGACCGAGCTGCGCCTGCAGGTGCTGGAACTTATCTGGCAGAGCCACAAACCCCTGGGCGCCTACAGTTTGATGGATATGCTGGCCCAGGCATCCACCCGCCGGGTGGCGCCGCCGACGGTATACCGCGCCCTGGATTTCCTGCTGGAGCAGGGGCTGATCCACCGCATCAACGCCCTCAACGCCTTTATCGGCTGCCCCAGCCCGCGCCACCAGCACCAGAGCCACTTCCTGATTTGCCGCCAGTGCGGCAACGCCCTGGAACTGGACAACCCCGAGCTGAGTCGCGCCATTGAGGCCAGCGCCCGGGCGGCAGGTTTTGTGGTGCACACCCAATCGCTGGAGGTGATGGGCTTGTGCAGCCACTGCCAGCAGCACCCGGCAGCCGCGCCAGCACAGGATCACCACCATGGCTAACCTGATCCAGGCCCGCGGCCTGAGCCTGAGCCGCAGCGGCCGGCAGATACTCAACCAGGTGAATATCAGCCTGGAAGCCGGCCGGATTGTCACCCTGATCGGCCCCAACGGCGCCGGCAAAACCAGCCTGGTGCGCAGCCTGCTGGGGCTGATCCAGGCTGATGCCGGCCAGATTGAGCGGGCCCCCGGCCTGCGCATTGGCTATATGCCGCAAAAATTGCACTTGGATACCAGCCTGCCGCTGAGTGTGCGCCGCTTCCTCGCCCTGGGCGGCAAACCGCGCCTGCCCCTGGCCGAGGTGGCGCAGCTGACCGGTATCGACAAGCTGCTCGAGCAGCCCATGCAGTCGCTCTCTGGCGGCGAAACCCAGCGGGTGCTGCTGGCCCGCGCCCTGCTGCGCGACCCCCAGCTGCTGGTGTTGGACGAGCCGGTGCAAGGGGTGGATGTGGGCGGCCAAACGGCGCTCTACAGCCTGATCAACGATATCCGCAACCGCCGCGGCTGCGGGGTGCTGCTGGTATCCCACGACCTGCATTTGGTGATGGCTACCTCGGATACCGTGGTCTGCCTCAACCAGCATGTCTGCTGCCATGGCCACCCGGAGCAGGTCACCAGCGACCCGGCCTACCTGGCCTTGTTTGGCGAACTGCCCGGCCAGCGCCAGGCGCAGATTGCCATCTACACCCACCACCACGACCACCAGCACGACGCCCACGGCAATGTGATCCGCGCCCAGCAACCTGGCGCCCATGTCCACGGCCCCCACTGCGAGCACTGATATGCCCGATTTCCTGCTTTACGCCCTGCTCGCCGGATTGGCGGTCGCCCTGGTGGCCGGCCCCCTGGGCTGTTTTGCCGTTTGGCGGCGCATGGCCTACTTTGGCGACACCCTCGCTCACTCGGCGCTGCTGGGCGTAACCCTGGGGCTGCTGCTGGAGATCAACCTCAACCTGGCGGTGGCGCTCGGCTGCCTGCTGCTGGCGCTGCTGCTGGTGGCTTTGCAACAGCAGCGCTACCTGGCCAGCGATACCCTGCTCGGCATCCTCTCCCACTCCACCCTGGCCCTGGGGCTGGTGTGTGTCAGCCTGTTCAGCGACAGCCGCATCGACCTTATGGCCTATTTGTTTGGCGATATTCTGGCGGTAACGCCGGGGGAAGTGCTGGGCGTGTGGCTGGTGAGCCTGCTGGTGCTGGGGCTGCTGGCCTGGCTGTGGCGACCGCTGCTGGCGATTACCGTGCACGAGGACTTGGCACGTATTGAAGGTGTGCCCGTGGGCGCGGTGCGCACCGCACTGATGCTGCTGATGGCGCTGGTGATTGCCATTGCCATGAAGGTGGTGGGCGTGCTGCTGATTACCGCCCTGCTGATTATCCCCGCCGCCGCCAGCCGCCGCCTGAGCCACACCCCCGAGCAGATGGCGTTGCTGGCCAGCCTGGTGGGCGCCCTGGCGGTCGCCCTGGGACTCGCCGCCTCCTACTACTGGGACAGCCCCGCCGGCCCCGCCATAGTGCTCAGCGCCACCCTGATGTTTGGCCTGAGCCTGTTGAAAAAGCAGGCTGAATGAGTTTTTTGTAAGCCATATCGCACAAAACGCAGTGGCAAAAGCGGCTATTCGCCGCTCGCTATTTAGGCAATACTGGGCGCCATATTCATTTACCCAACGACAAACCCCCAGAGCAAGGAAATTGCCCATGACAACCCTCAATATTGGCGACCAGGCCTTTGACAGCAGCGACGTAGCCAACAAGGTACAGCACGACATCGACTTTTTGCTGGCGCGTATCCAGCACCTGGAGCGCCAGGCCAACCCCAACCCGGTGGTGCTGCAAACCTACCGCGATATGCTCGACAACCGCCAGGCCGTACTCGACTGGCTCACCCAAACCCACCCCAAAGCCGCCAATCAATAGGCCGCAAATCAAGAGCCAGTAAATCAAGGCGGCGGCCAACCAACCACCGCTAACCCCCTGGCACTGTCACCCAATCTTCACGGATTTGTTGCTGGATCGTCATAGAGCTGCGCAAAGATTGCGCAAAACCGCACAGGAATCGCTCTATGACGACTGCCGCCCAGGCCTCCCTTAGCGCCGCACTGCCCGACCTGCCCCGCACCGCCCGCCCCACCGGCCATTTGATCCGCGCCAAAACCCTGTGGTTATCGGATATCCACCTGGGCTTCCGCGACAGCAAGGTGGATTACCTGCTGGATTTCCTCAACAACGTCCACTGTGAAACCCTCTACCTGGTAGGCGACATAGTCGACCTCTGGGCCATGAAGCGCCGCTTCTGCTGGCCGGCCAAGCACTACCAGGTGATGCTCAAGTTTTACGAGATGGCCGCCAAAGGCGTGCGGGTGGTTTATGTGCCCGGCAACCACGACGACCCCATGCGCCGCTTTGATGGCGAGCTGTTTGGCCCCATCGAAATCGCCGAGGAGTGCGAGCACCTCACCGCCGACGGCAAGCGCCTGCTGGTGATGCACGGCGATGCCATGGATGCCTATATCAACCACTCCTGGCTGACCCGGGTGATCGGCGACCACGGCTACGAACTGCTGCTGTTTATCAACCGCTGGTCCGACCGGCTGCGCAAGCTGATGGGGCGCCCCTATTTCTCCCTGGCCGGGCTGATCAAAAGCAATATCAAAGGCGCCAAAGCCGCCATTGAAACCTACGAGCGCGAAGCCCTGGCCGAGGCCGAAAGGCGCGGTTTTGATGGGGTGGTGTGCGGCCATATCCACTACCCGGCACTGCGCGAGCAGCGCGGCCTGCGCTACGCCAACTGCGGCGACTGGATCGAAAACTGCACCGCCCTGGTGGAGGATCACCAGGGTTGCATGCGCCTGCTGCACTACAGCGACAAGATTGAATGGCAGGAGCTGGAGCAGCTGCGCAGCGCCTGAGCCACAGGATTTCAGGGAAGAAACCGCGGCCAGGATGCCGCCGTGCCCGGCGCACAGGGAGCTGGCAAGCGCTAGCAAGTAACAGGGATAAGATCGGCAAACCAGGAAAGCAGGGAGCGCGGCAAGGATTCAGCAACCTCGGCAACCCTTGTCACGGAAGATAGCCCTAACAACAATAGACATAACAAGCCCACACCCAGCATCCGCTAGACCTTGCACCGGAGCCCCAGGGTTCCGGTGCGTCTGTTTGGGGCGGCAACAGCTGTGATGCAGTTAACAGCCTGGCCATCTGGCGGCTTGTTGCAATGAATCAGGCGACAAAATCGAGACTTAATTCCGTTTATTTAAGCGCCACACCCCTAGAATGCGCGCCATGCACTGCAGCCTGCACCCGCGGTTCGGCAACCAGCCCCAACCGTCAGGGATGAGGCAGCACCAGAAGGAACTGGGCAGGCATACTTCTGTTCCCTCCCCCGGCTATCTCCCTTCGCTATTCAAGTTCCCCTAAAGCTTTTCATAGCGGTTTAACTTGGCAAACTCCACAAACGCCTGGCCATCCCAGCGCACGGAATAATGCGCCGTTTGCTTCACCGGCGAGCTGGCAGGTGGCCGCAAGAGCGCGGCGCAAAAGCCATCGGGATGGCGCACCGAGCGGTACAGCAGGCCGTAATCGCCCTGGGCGCGCCTGTGTATGGCCAGGGCCTGGGAGGGGGAATAGTCATCCGGGTGGTGCACCGCTGGATTGCCGCGCAGATCGAGCAGCGGCTGCTTAAAACTGCCGCTGTAGGCGCGCACCACAGCGCTGGCCTGGTCGCTAAAACCAAACTCGCGCCAGGTTTTGGCGGCGTGGAAACCCCATTCGATAATAGCGGTGCGCACCGAGTCGGCGCAGTAGTAGGCGCCGAACTGGGCGGTGTTGAAGCGGCCGGGGCGGATATAGCAAAACGAGGCCATGACCGCCCCCCAGCCATCGCCAAAGCGGGCGTCTGCCTCGCTCACTGATTCGCGCCAGTGGAACAAGCGGTCGCTGGTAGCGCCCTCCAGTTCGGCCAGCAGCCGCTGGGTTTCGTCGTCCTCATCAAACAGGTTGCGGGGCGGAAAGCGGGAGTGAACCACCCGCTGGTGTTTCCATTCCGGCAGCAGTTGCAACTCGGCCATGCTTAACCCCGCGCCGCATCCAGGTAGCGCCGCACACTATAGAGTGCCTCTATGCTGCCGCGCGCTATGGCGTATTCCTTGGGCGACAACCCCTGGAACAGGGGGTTGCTGTTGGGGGTGTTAAACCAGCGGCCAGCCAGCTCCGGGCGCTCCGCCGGGGCGATGATTTGCAGCGCTTTGTGGATGCCCAGCAACAGGCTCAGGCGCTCCAGGGTATCGCGCGACAACTCCACCGGCTCGCCCGCCAGGGCGCGGCGCTTCCACTCGTGATAGGTGCGCTTGGGCACCCCGCCCAGCAACTCCGCCTGCTCTTCCACCGTGAGGTTCCACTGCTCTGGCCCACTCATGTTGTGCAGCCATTGCAGCCCTGCCCGGCCGTGGGCGGGGGTAAAGGCAGAGGCCGATTGTTGTTTCAGGGCAAGGGCAACAGCGTTCATGGCAAAGGCTCCGGATGGTGCAGCTCATATACTGCATAATAGCACTCATATATAAATAAAGTGCAATTTTGCAGCCTGTGCGCCACTACCCCCAGGCATGGGCCTGATGCCGCAGCCTGCCCCAGGGGCCAGCAATGGCGAGGGTTAACCCGGGTTTTTGGATATTGACGAAAAGGGTGGTGCCATCGGGGGAGAAACAGGCGCCGCAAAATTCGCCTTGTTTGGGATGGGCGTTCATCGCCAGGGTGTAGATTTTGCCCTCGGGGGTGAGGCCGCGCAGGTAGTTGACTGTATCCGGCGTATCCGCGTAGCTGTCTTCGCAGATAATCAGGTCGCCCCAGGGCGCCACCGCCAGGTTGTCGCAGGATTCCAGGATGGCGCGGTGGCGGCTCTCGTAGAGCAACTCCATGGTGCCCGGCTGCTCGCCTTCGCGGCTGGTGCCCTCGTAGGGGCTGGGCTGGTAGCGCCACACCTGGCCGATTTTGGCCGCGCCACCGGCGGTGGCCGCAAACAGCACTTCGCGGGTTTTGTCGCTGCGCAGGGCAAAGGCCAGGCCTTCACCGCGGGCAAAGATGGCCGCGCCCTGGGCGGCGCCGCGCAGGTTTAAATCCCCCCCGGGGGAGGTGACATCCTCCAGCTCCACCCACTCGCAGGCAAAGCGCTGGCCCATGGCCACCGGCCGGGCGCAGCGATCCTGCCCATCCTCCGGCCAGTTGCGGGTATTGGCCGAACGCCAGTCGCGGATCGCCAGCGCCTGCAGGCGGCCGCCTTCGATCAGCTTACCCGGGGTTGTGGGAATAAACCGGTAAAAAAGGCTGCGCTCGGTATCTTCCGAGAGGTAGACGATGCCATTGGTGCTATCCACCGCGGCGGCCTCGTGGACAAAGCGCCCCATGGCTTTTAGGGGTACGGCCTCCACCAGGCCCAGGTGGCGGGAGGGCACCTCGAAGATGTAGCCGTGCTCGCGGCCATAGCCCTGCGCCTTGCCGAACAAGGTTTCCTCGCAACTGAGCCAACTGCCCCAGGGGGTGGCGCCGCCGGCGCAGTTGCGCACTGTACCCACCAGGCTGAGGTAGCTGCGCTCCACCCGCTGGCTGCGGTGGCTGTACACCAGGGTGGAGGTGCCGCCGTTGGCCGGCAGCCCCATGTAGTAGTCGTAGGCGTGTTTGCCGGCCAGCTTGCTCGCCAGGTCTTTATTGCCGCCAAAAGCATCCACTTCCTTGCCCACGGAATCCAGCTCGTGGTTGCGCACCAGCAGGCACTTGCTGCTGTCACCCGGCAGGGGGAAGGCGGCCATGCCGTCGGGGGCACTGGGCACTATTAGGCCATCGCTCATGCGCTCGCCAGTGCGGGAGATAATGCTGTAGGTGAAATCCCGCGGCAGGTTGAGTATGCCGGCGGGGTCGGCGCAGAGCTGGCCGACTTTGTCGATACCATGGAGGGGATCTTGCGCATACACCTGCGCCTGCAGCGACAAGCTGCGCAGGCCGCCCAGCGCCAGGGCGGCGGCGCTGGCATTTTTCAGGAAATGGCGACGGGATAAAACCATACAACTACCTCACTAGCCTTGGTGTTCACACAACAGCGACCAGTGGCCGCCAGGGCTAGCCTTTGTGCGCTTTTGCCATGACAGTTTGGTGACAAGCGCGTTCAACACCTGAGCTGATTTGCCCCCACCTGCCGCTGGCAGAGGCTATACCGCTGCCGGATTAACCGCCGAACCAGGCGCGCACCGGCTCCGGCAGGGGCACAGATTTACCGTCGGCACTGCTGACCCACACCACCTTGGAATAGCCTTCGGCGGCGGGGGTATCGGGTTGCGACTCTGAGTAGACCTTGTAGGTAATCATAAAACTGGAGCGCCCCGGCTCGCTGATATAGAGGTCGATGCGCAATGTGTCTGGGTGGAATAAAGGGCGCAAAAAGGTGCAGCCAATGGTGACTACCACCGGATGGGTATCGGCCTTGAGCGGCAAGCCCTTGGCCAGCATCCACTGGAAGCGCGCCTCCTCAAAATAACGAAAGTAGAGGGTGTTGTTGATATGGCCATAGGCGTCCATATCGCCCCAGCGCAGCGGAATCTGGCAGGTGAAAAAAGGTGATGCGGACAGCGGTTCCGACATAACAAATGCCCCTTGTACTCAGTAACCCTGGCGGGCGTTAAAGCTGACCTGCATTTCGCCCAAGCCCTGGTACTGGATATTAATTTCGGTATTCAGCGGCACCTCGATCACCCCGGCGTAGGAGCCGGTAATCAGCGCCTGGCCGGCGAGCAAACCCTGGCCCTGGCTGCGCAGGAACTCCACCAGCCAGTAGAGGGGCGCGCGCGGGTTGCCATTAGGGTGTTTGCCGTCGAACAGGCGCGGCTCGGCCTTGCCCTCTTGCAGGCGGATATTGATGCTGGCGGCAGCGGCGGCCTTGGCGCCATCCACCTGGGGGCCAATAAACAAACCCTGGTTGACCAGGCCATCGGCAAGCATTTCGGGGAACAGGCAGCCACTGGGGTCGCTGTAGCGGCAGTGGATCAACTCCAGCGCCAT
>CAMLRI010000007.1 GCA_946482385.1 uncultured Cellvibrio sp. | reverse complement strand
AGCCCTCGTCGACGCCGTCTTCATCGGGCGGCAGCCCCAGGTCCTGGATAACCACCGGGGTTTCGTGCAGGCGCAGGGCGCTGATGGCGTCCTGGCGGTTTTCGGCGAACACGGTTTCGTACTGGTCGAAGTGCCAGCGCAATTGGCTTTGCAGGCCGCGATCGTCTTCGATAATGAGTAGTTTGTTTTTGTGGCTAGTGGATTTGCTCATGCCTTGGCTATTCCTTGTTGAGAGGCAGGCTGATGGTAATGGTGGTGCCCTCGCCGGGCGCACTGACTACATTGAGTGCGCCATTGAGTTCGCTGATGTATTCGCGCGACAGGTAGACACCTATGCCCATGCCTTTTCCGGATTTGGTGGTTTCAAAGGGTTTAAACAGGCGGTTGTGAATAAAGTCCCAGTCCATCCCTGAACCCGAGTCCTCAATAATGACGATGGCCCAGTCGCCGTTGATCTGCAGTGTAACATGAACCCTGCCATTGTCCGGTGTGGCCTCCTGGGCATTTTTGATGAAGTTGGTGATGGTCATCACCAGGCGCACTTGATCGGCATTGAGGCTGCGCTGGTTGGCTTCCAGGTCGAAGGTGAGTTTGGGGCTGTTGCGTTGGCATTCGTTGATGGCCTGTTGCACCACTTCGCTAATCGATAGGCGTTTGACCAGGTCGGATTCATCGCGGCGCAATTTTTTCAGCAGGTTATTCATTCGCTCTACGGAGTTGCTGATGGTGGCTATGGCATCTTCGATAAAGGCGGGATTGCCTTTGTGTTTTTCGGCGTTGCGCACCACCAAGGCTTGTTGCGCTATGAGGTTGTTAAGGTCGTGAATAATAAAGGCGACCAGTTTGTTGTAGGTATCAAACTGTTTGCCCTCGGCCAACTGCTCGGCCTGCTGGTGGCGCTTGAGGTAGCTGGCGAGCTGGCGGCCCATGGTTTTGAGCAGGTCGAGGTCTTCCCAGGTGAGGCTTTCATCCCCTGGCGGTTTGGTCAGTGCCATAAAGCCCACCAGCTCTTCGCCCACAATCAGCGGGAACATCAGCCAGAGGTCGGGGATATTGTGTGCCCAGGTGGGCAGCAGTTCGTTGTGCTGGCTGAGTGCCTCGTTGTCGCCGCCATCGGGGATAAACACCCATTCCGCCTCCAAAAAGGCTTGGCAGAAGGGGCTGTCGATGTGCTCTTCCTGCAATTCGACAAAGCTGGGCAGGTTGGCGCGGTATACAGGCTCGTAAAACCCCTGCTTTTTTAGCCAGATGGCGCCGCTGGGGGCGCGGGTTACCGAGGCTATGGCCTGAAACGCGCGGTGGTTAACCTCGCCGGCCTCGGCGGGTTGGGCCAAATAATTGATCAGGCGCAACCATTCGTTGCGGTAGTCGTATTTATAGCGAAACAGGTGCTTATTAAGCAGCACCGACAGGCGCATGCGGATGCGGCTGGAGACAAACACTGTGGCGATCAGCAGTACGGAGCCGGCCAGCAGCAGGCTGTAAAACACTGTGCCCCAGTTGCCGCCGTAAAGGCGCACATAGTAGCCGCCGAGGGAGAGGGCGGTGATTAGCACGCCCACCGCCACCAGCGAGGTGGTGTAAAAAGCGATGGGGCGCGACAGGTTGAAATTGGCGGGCTTGTCGCTGTGCTGCAACAGCAGCAGGCCGCCCAGCACCATAAACAGGCAGCAGGCCATGGCAACGGCCGCGCGGGATTGCCACAGGTCGGGGTCCAGGCCGTTAAAAATCAGTGCCTGGGTAAACAGGTAAATATCGTAGATAAACAGGGCCGCCAGGTTCATGCACAGCAGTTTGAGCTGGCGGTCATTTTCGGCGCCGTAGCGGTAGAGTTGTTCAACACTGACCAGGCTGATTACCGCCAGCAGCAGGGCGACCCAGATATACACCTTGGTGCCGTCCAGCCAGGGCACAAGCACTAGCCCGAAACCCGCTAGGGTGAGGGGAAAACCGCTGAAAAACAGCAGCTTCAGGCTTGTTGGCAGCGCTTTGTGGTAGAGCGCGCGTTTGATGGCCAGGGCGATGCAAAACACCCAGCCGTTAAAGTGCAGGAATTCGAGTAGGGCTATGCCGGAGGCCGCCAGTGGTTGGCTGGTGTGGGACGAGGCAATCGCGGCCAGGTGCAGGGTTTGCAGCAGGGCGGCACCGGCAAAAATCCAGGTTTTTTGCGCTTTAAACCACTGGTAGATATAGGTAAGGGTCAGGAGGGCGGCAATGATCGCCGCACAAAAGTAGGCGACAAGGGTAACGCTGTTATATTCCATGCGGGGCAACCTGAGTAAGCGGTGTGCAAGACGACCTGGGTAAGACGAGCAGTGTAAAAGGGGGCCTGCCCGGGCCGCAGCCGACAGGCGCCACAAGAATAACAGCCACCCGATCTGGATCAAATTTTACTATCGGCACCTGGGGCCGCAGCGGGCATAATAGCCGCTTCGCCAGCAGGGTTATTTATCGCTATAATGCGCGCCCTGTAATGCCTGGGCGATCCCGAGGCCAGCGTTTTGCCCTGGCCCGCCATAACGACGAGGAAAATACCGTGAGCCAAATGAAAACACTGTTCGGAACCCTGTTGGTAGCTGGTTTGGTGGCAGTATCCGCCCTGGCTAACAGCGCAGACAAGGCCGATGCGGCAGATATCCAGGCGCGTTTGGCGCCCGTAGGCAGCACCTGTATGGCAGGCGATGACTGCGCCGCTGCACCGACAGCGCCAGCGGCTGCCGGCCCCAAATCTGGCGCTGAGGTGGTGGCCGGCTTCTGCGGCACCTGCCACAACGCCGGGGTGATGGGCGCACCTAAAATTGGCGCCGCTGCCGATTGGGCTCCCCGCGCTGCCAAAGGGGTTGATACCCTTTATACCCACGCGATCCAGGGTTTTAATGCCATGCCAGCCAAGGGTATGTGCGCTGCCTGTAGCGATGATGAAATCAAGGCGGCGGTGGATGAGATGCTGGCCAAGAGCAAATAATTGCTCCGGGGTTGACGAAAAAGGCGCTGCGGCGCCTTTTTTTATGGCGTGCCATCCTGGCTACCAGCCTCTGGGTCGCCGTGCCGGCGTTTAAAATGGCTCCCGACCATTTTTTATTGCCCAGGGTTTAGCCCGCAGATAAACCGGCTGAGTTGTTAATCGAACAAATTCAGCAGGTTGCTCAGGGTCTCTTCGCCCTTGGCCTGGTTTTTTTCGGCGCTCTGCTCGCCAAAGCCCTCCCAGTCCACATCTTCCGCGGGCAGCTCATCCAGAAAGCGGCTGGGGGTGGTTTCGCTCATCTCGCCAAACTGCTTGCGCTTGCCCGCCAGGGTCAGGGTGAGGGTGCGCTGGGCGCGGGTGATACCCACATAGGTGAGGCGCCTCTCCTCTTCGATATTGTTGTCTTCGATGCTGTTGCGATGGGGCAGCAGATCCTCCTCCATGCCCACCATAAACACATGGGGAAACTCCAGCCCTTTGGAGGCGTGCAGGGTCATCAGCTGCACCTGGTCGCTGGCGTCTTCCTCCTCCTGGCGCTCCAGCAGGTCGCGCAGCACCAGCTTGGCCACGGCATCCTGGATGCGCGCCTCCTCATCCATATCATCCTCGGCGCTGCGCTCCAGGGTTTTCTGGATGGATTCCACCAGGTAGTGCACGTTTTCCAGGCGTTTTTCCGCGGCCTTGGTGCTGGCGGAGTTTTGGTGCAGCCAGCTTTCGTAATCTATGTCGTTGATCATCTCGCGGATGGCGGCCACCGGATCGCTGCCGCTGACATTGCGCACCACCCCCTGGAACCAGTGGGCGAACCTTTGCAGCCGCTCCAGGTTTTTTTCGGGGATACGGCTCTGCAGGCCCAGCTCGCCAAGGGCGGCAAACAAACTGATATGGCGCTCGCTGGCGTAGGTGCCCAGGGCCTCCAGGGTGCTGGTGCCGATTTGCCGGCGGGGGGTGTTGATGATGCGCAGGAAGGCGTTGTCGTCATCCGGGTTAACTATGAGCCGCAGGTAGGCCATGATGTCCTTGATCTCGGTTTTGGCAAAAAACGAGGAGCCGCCGCTGATCTTGTAGGGAATCTGGTGTTGTTGCAGCTTGAGTTCCAGCAGGCGCGCCTGGTGGTTGCCGCGGTAGAGCACGGCAAAATCGCGGAATTTATATTGCAGGCGCAGCCGCTGGGTGAGTATTTCGGTGGCGACCCGCTCGGCTTCGGCCTCTTCATTGGCACAGCGGATTACCCGCAGCGGATCGCCCAGGCCCATTTCGCTCCACAGGGCTTTATCGAATTCGTGGGGGTTGTTGGCGATTAAATGGTTGGCCACCCGCAGGATGCGGCTGGTGGAGCGGTAGTTTTGCTCCAGTTTGATCACCCGCAGGTTGGGGTAATCCTTTTTCAGCTGGCCCATGTTTTCCGGACGGGCGCCGCGCCAGGCGTAGATCGACTGGTCGTCATCGCCCACCACCGTCAGGCCGCCGCGGTTGCCCACCAAGAGTTGCACCAGTAAATACTGGCTGGAGTTGGTGTCCTGGTACTCGTCCACCAGCAGGTAGCGGATGCGCCTTTGCCAGCGCTGGAGCACCTCCGGCTGCTGCTGGAAGAGGTCGACCGGAATCAGGATCAGGTCATCAAAATCTACCGCGTTATAGGCTTTGAGCGCCTGGTTGTAGCGCTGGTAAATGATGGCGATGGTCTGTTCGGCGGGGCTTTGGGCATAGCTGAGGGCGGTGGCCGGCTGCACCAGGTCGTTTTTCCAGGTGGAGATCTGCTGCTGCACCAGGTCGAGGTGGTCGCTATCCAGCTCGCCATCTTTCAGCATTAATTCCTTGAGCAGGGCCTTGGCGTCTTCCGCATCAAAAATGGAAAAGCCCGGCTTAAAGCCCAGGGCCTGGTGCTCGCGACGGATGATGTTCAGCCCCAGGTTGTGGAAGGTGGATACCGTTAAACCGCGCGCCGCGCTGCCTTTTACCAGCTTGCCCACCCGCTCCTTCATTTCCCGCGCTGCCTTGTTGGTAAAGGTGAGGGCGGCTATATGGCGCGCCGGCATCTCGCACTGCTCAATCAGGTAGGCAATCTTGCGGGTGATCACGCTGGTCTTGCCGCTGCCGGCGCCCGCCAATACCAGGCAGGGGCCGTCGATATAGAGCACAGCTTCACGTTGGCGGGGGTTGAGTTGGGTCACAATAGGGGACACGGCTGGGTTGCTGGGGCGGGCATTTTATACCTGTGCGCTGCTTGTCGGGGGACTATTCAACGTCTATAACCCAATGGCCATTTTTGGCGAGTTGTAACCGCTAATCGTTATAGCAAGCAGAGTTTTGTTTGCGCAGGGTGGCTGCTACCATGCTCAAATTATGTGCACATAAGCGCCGCTGGCGCCGTGCATGTCGAGGGATAGAGATACTATGGAAACCACAATAAAAATATTATTTGCCGACCGCGAACAAAGCGAATACCTGCAGGTAGCCGAGCTGCTATCGCAGATTCGCCATGCCCATTATTCGCTCGACTGGTGCGACCAGTTGAGCCAGGTGCTGCCCAGGGTAATGGCGCAGCCCTACGATGTGGTGCTGCTGGATTATTACTGGGGCGAGGAATCGGCGCGGGACCTGCTCAATGCCGCGCGGGTGCAGCTGTGCCACACGCCCATAGTGGTGATGACCGAGGAGATGGAAACCGAGGTGGACCGCGAGGCGATCCGCGCCGGCGCTGCCGATTACCTTATCAAAGGCCAGGTTGACCACCAGCTGCTGGAGCGCAGCCTGCGCTATGCCATAGAGCGCAAGCGCGCCGAATTGCACCTCAGCCACCTGGCGCACTACGACCCCCTCACCGACATTCCCAACCGCATCCTGTTTTACGACCGATTGGAACACGCCGTGAACCTGGCGGAGCGCGATGGCACCAGCTTTGCGCTCATGTTTATCGACCTCAACGGCTTCAAGCAGGTTAACGACAACTTTGGCCACGACGCCGGCGATGCCATTATCCGCATCTGCGCCGAGCGCCTCAGCGCCTGCCTGCGCCGCAGCGATTCGGTGGCGCGTATCGGCGGCGACGAATTCACCCTGCTGTTGCAGCATATCGACAGCCAAACCGATGTGGCCCATATCGCCGAAAAGGTCATTGCCGCCCTGGCGCAACCAGCGGATATCAACGGCAATCTGGTGGTGGTGGGCGCCAGCATCGGCATTGCCATCTACCCCCATGCCGGGCGCGATGCCGATACCTTGCTCAAGCACGCCGACATGGCCATGTACCGCGCCAAACAGGAGCGCGGCAGCAGCTTCCGCTTTTTTACCGAGGTGATGAACCAGGATGTGCGCCGCCAGTTGCGCCTGGAATCGGATTTGCGGGTGGCGCTCAACCGCCAGCAATTCGAGCTGCGCTATTTGCCGCGGGTGGATGTGGCCAGCGGCAAGGTGGTGGCGCTGGAGGCGCAGCTGTGCTGGAACAAGCCGGGCGAAGGCCTGCTGAACGCCAGTGAGTTTATCGCCACCGCCGAGGAGACGGGGCTGATTAACGGCATAGGCTATTGGGTGATTCGCCAGGCTTGCAGCGATCTCAAACTCTTGCAGTCGCACTGGGGCGCGCAGTTGATGATGGCCATCAAGCTGTCGGTGCGCCAGTTTAAAGACGACAACCTGGTGCGCGAGGTGGCGCGCATCTTCGCCGACAACGATATACAGCCGGGCGAAATAGAAATGCAGCTCACCGAAACTGCCTTTGCCGACAATATCGAGCTGGTATCCCTGTGCATGCGCCCTCTGTCGTTTTTTGGCATTAACTTTTTGCTCGACAGTTTTGGCGCGGGCAACTCCTCCTTCTTGCACCTGCAGCGGCTGCCGATCAGCGCGGTCAAAATTGACGCCAGCTACATCGCCGAACTCAACCGCAGCCTCACCGACAAGCGCCTGGTGGCGGCCATGATTACCCTGGCGCACAACCTGGGCAAATGGGTGGTAGTGGATGGTGTAGACGACCGCGAGCAGCGCGACTGGCTGAGGGCCATGAGTTGCGATTTGATGCAGGGTGGTTTTTTCTCCCCGCCGCAAACCCTGGCGGAGTTGCAGCAATGGAGCCAGCGTTTGCGCGCTGGCTTTGAGCAGTTACCCAGCTAATCCCGGTGTTGTTAACTTCGGCGCTTAGCTGCTGCGCGCCCGGTCCAGGGTGCGGTAGCTGAGTGCTTCGGTAATATCCGCTGTAACCAACTGGTCGCGCCCGGCCATATCGGCCAGGGTGCGCGCCAACTTCAATACGCGGTGGTAGGCGCGGGTCGACAGCCCCAGCTTGCTAATCGCCTGCTCCAGCAAGTGTTTATCCCCTTCTTTTAATACACACACCTGCTCCAGTTCGGGCGCGCTTAACTGGCTATTGGTTTTGCCCTGCCGCGCCAGCTGCCGCGCGCGGCTGGCTTCAACCCGCTGGCGGATAGCGGCACTGGAATCGCCGCTGCTGTTGGCGTGTATCTCACCCTGGCGCAGGTTGCTCACGGCCACGTGCATGTCGATGCGGTCGAGCAGAGGGCCGGAGATGCGGTCGCGGTAGCGGCGCACCTGGTCGGGGCTGCAGCGGCAGGGGCGCTGGTCGCTGCCCTGATAGCCGCAGGGGCAGGGGTTCATGGCTGCCACCAGCTGGAAACGGGCGGGAAAGGCGGTTTGCGCTTTGGCGCGGGAGATACGCACCTCGCCACTTTCCAGTGGTTCGCGCAGCACCTCCAGTACCTGGCGCGGAAACTCGGGCAGCTCATCGAGAAAGAGCACTCCGCCGTGGGCCAGGGAAATTTCACCCGGGCGTGGGTTGCTGCCGCCACCCACCAGGGCAATGGCCGAAGCTGTGTGGTGTGGTGCGCGGAAGGGGCGCTGCAATAGTCCCTGCTCCTGGTGCTGGGAGGCTACCGAGTAGATGGCGGCCACATCCAGCAGTTCGCGCTCGCTCAGGCTGGGCAGCAACCCCGGGAAGCGGCGGGCGAGCAGCGTCTTGCCGGTGCCCGGCGGGCCGTAAAACAGCAAATTGTGGCCGCCGCTGGCGGCTATCTCCAGGGCGCGCTTGGCCTGCCACTGGCCCTTCACATCGCGGATATCCATAGCCGACACCTGCGCCTGGGGCTTGGCCTGGGCTTCGGCCTGAAATAGCGGTTCACGTCCGTGCAGATGGGCGCAGACCTGCAACAGGTTTTCTGCACCAAAGACGCGCGTGATGCTGCTCAGGGCGGCCTCGCGGGCGTTGGCTGTGCTAATTATCAAGTCACGTTTGGCATCGCCGCAGGCCAGGGCGGCGGGCAGGGCGGCATTGAGCGGGCGCAGCTCCCCCGAGAGGGCCAGCTCCCCTAAAAACTCGTAATTGGCCAGGGTTTCGCGGGGTATCTGGCCGGAGGCGGCCAGTATGCCCAGGGCGATGGGCAGGTCGAAGCGACCACCGTCTTTGGGCAAATCGGCGGGTGCCAGGTTGACGGTAATACGCCGCGCGGGGAATTCCAGGTGGCTGTTGAGAATGGCACTGCGCACCCGGTCTTTGCTTTCTTTTACCGCCGTTTCCGGCAGGCCGACAATGGACAGCCCGGGCAGGCCGTTGGAGAGGTGGACTTCTACGGTAACCAGGGGGGCGTGAATACCGAGTTTGGCGCGGGAATAAATAATGGCGAGCGACATAGGCAATCCTTGCTTTGGGTGAAAAATCAAACACTTCGGCGGCGACTATAAAGTAACGCGCCGCCGTTCGCCAAGCGCAGTTCAGGCCTTGGGCGGTGCGGCCTGCAATTGTGCCAGCTGGGCTTCCAGTTGTTCCAGGCGCTGGCGGGTGCGCGCCAGCACGGCGGCCTGGGCATCAAATTCTTCCCGGGTAACCAAATCCAGCTTGCCCAGCAGGGCTTGCAGTGCCAGCTGCAATTCGCGTTTGGGCAGGGCTTGGCCGGTGTCGGGCAGCTCTTGCTGGAGTTGTTGCAACAGGCGTTGGGCGAGGTCGGCAATCATGGTGGCAGCTCTGCAAACGTGGGGGTGCCAGTGTAACTCCACGGGCGTGCAAGAGCACTCTGGCAGTGCATCCCGTTAAGAGTGAAACGGCTCAAGGGTGAATTTAGGTGTCATTGTTCTGTTTTGGTGCTGCCTGGTTTGCGCTGTGCGTTTTTTTGGTGCGATAGCGATTGGCAGGCCATGACTTTTGCGCGATCAGCTCTGCGTTATTCTTGTAACTCATTGAAAAATAAAAATTTATATAAGTTGGCCTGCTCTATGCAAATTTTCACCCGAGTACAAAGCGTCGATCGAGATGAGATTGAATCACGGCTTATCTTGATGCAGACAGTATTTCCGGTGTTTCCCGCACCCCTGGGTGCGGGGATTTTTTTAGGAGCAGGTCAAATGAAACTGGTAACTGCAATCATCAAGCCGTTCAAGCTGGATGTGGTGCGTGAAGCCCTCTCCGATATGGGCGTGCATGGCATGACCGTCACCGAAGTGAAGGGTTTTGGTCGTCAGAAAGGCCATTCCGAACTCTACCGCGGGGCAGAGTACGTGGTGGATTTTTTGCCGAAAACCAAAGTGGAGATCGCTGTAGCCGACGATCAGGCCGAGCGCGTGGTTGAGGCCATCAGCAAAGCTGCCAACAGCAACAAGATTGGCGACGGCAAGATCTTCGTGTCCAGTTTGGAGCAGGTGGTGCGTATCCGCACCGGCGAAACCGGCGACCAAGCGCTGTAATTTACTTTAATAACCGAACGGGGAATAACCAATGGAAGAGAATATTTTTCAGCTTCAATACGCAATGGACACCTTCTACTTTTTAGTATGTGGTGCCCTGGTGATGTGGATGGCAGCGGGTTTTGCCATGCTGGAATCGGGTTTGGTGCGTGCCAAAAACACCACTGAAATCCTCACCAAAAACGTTACGCTTTACGCCGTAGCCTGCACCATGTACATGATTTGCGGTTACGCCTTTATGTACGGCGGTGAGTTCTTCCTCTCTGGTATTGCCGGTGTTGAGGTGGATGCAACCCTGAAAAGTTTTGCCGAGCGTGAAGATGGTTTCACCGGCGGCGCCATCTATTCAACGGCTTCCGACTTCTTCTTCCAAGTGGTGTTTGTGGCCACTGCCATGTCGATCGTTTCCGGTGCTGTTGCCGAGCGTATGAAGCTCTGGGCCTTCCTGCTGTTTGCTGTGGTGATGACTGGCTTCATCTACCCGGTTGAAGGTTCCTGGACCTGGGGTGCGGAAGGTATGTTCGGCCTGAACATCGACGACCAATTTGGTTTCAAAGATTTCGCCGGTTCAGGCATTGTGCACTTGGCGGGTGCTTCTGCTGCCCTGGCTGGCGTGCTCTTGCTGGGTGCGCGCAAAGGTAAATACGGCGCCAATGGCGAAGTTCACGCTATTACCGGTGCCAACCTGCCACTGGCAACCCTGGGTACTTTCATCCTGTGGATGGGTTGGTTCGGTTTCAACGGCGGTTCTGTACTTAAGTTGGGCGATATCGCCAACGCCAATGCTGTAGCCATGGTGTTCCTCAACACTAACGCCGCTGCCGCCGGTGGTTTGATTGGTGCTCTGTTGGTTGCCCGCACCCTGTTCGGCAAAGCTGACTTGACCATGGCGCTCAACGGTGCCCTGGCTGGCCTGGTGGCAATTACTGCCAGCCCCGATACCCCCAGCGCCCTGGCGGCAACGGTGATCGGCCTGGTTGGCGGTGTGTTGGTAGTTTTCTCTATCCTCGGCCTGGACAAGCTGCGCATCGACGATCCAGTGGGTGCCATCTCTGTACACGGTGTTGCCGGCCTGTTTGGTCTGCTGGTGGTTCCTTTCACTGCAGAAGGCACCACTTTCTTCGGCCAGTTCATGGGTGCACTGATCATTTTCGCCTGGGTATTCATTGCCAGCCTGGTGGTGTGGTACATCATTAAACTGGTAATTGGCATCCGCGTCTCCGAAGAAGAAGAATTCGAAGGTGTGGATATTGCCGAGTGTGGAATGGAAGCCTACCCGGAATTCACCCGCACCAAATAATGCCCACGCCCGCCGCCTTAAAAACGGGGCGGCGGGCTAATCCCTTATCTGCTATAAAGTTGTTGTTGATCTGTGAAGCTTGGGTGTATCTTTAACGCCAAGAGGCTGGACAAGGGCGTATAGCAACTCCCCGCCGTTCCGGTATCAGCATTCGCAAAACTCCAGCAAAGGAATTAATAATGAAACTGATTACTGCTGTCGTAAAACCTTTCAAACTCGACGACGTGCGCACTGCGCTGTCTGATGTGGGTGTGCAGGGTATGACCGTGACCGAAGTGAAAGGCTTTGGTCGCCAAAAAGGCCACACCGAGTTGTACCGCGGTGCGGAATATGTTGTGGATTTCCTGCCCAAGGTAAAAATTGAGCTGGCAGTGGATGACTCCATGGTTGAGCAAGCGGTGGAAGCTATCACCAAAGCGGCGCAAACCGGCAAGATTGGCGACGGTAAAATTTTTATCTCGCCACTGGATGAAATCATCCGCATCCGCACTGGCGAAACTGGTTCAGACGCTGTTTAAGCATCACGCCAGTAGCCGTTATGTAAAACGCCACCTTCGGGTGGCGTTTTTATTTTGGCCGGCACGGCAAAAGCTGGGCTATAAATGAGCTAACTGGCTAAAGCCTGGACGCTTTCGCGCCGCCAATTCCGCACTTTCTCGCCTTCCTTCCGGCCCGCTAGACTTGCTTGGGGTTAATAACTAAAATCCGCCGCGCTATGCCTGGATCAGGCAAAAAAAGCCTAAAAATTTTTTGTTCCCGCTCATGACGCCTGTACAAGTCTGCGCTATAAATTAGCCCTGCGTATGGGTGTTTCCTGCAGTGGGAATCGCCATTGACGAAACACACCTAACCATTTCTGTTTTTCAGGTGAACCTATGACTGATGAAGATCCCATTAACGACGAAGAATTAGAAGATACAGGGGCAGAAGAGGAGGCTGATGAGACCGACGAAGAAGTAGCGGATGGCGATGCAGCCGGCTTTGCCTCGCCGGGTAGCAGCAAGGTCTCGGAAATAGAGGTCATTGAGGATTTCAGCATCGCCTCGCGCCAGAAAGCGCGCGAAGAGCTGGAAGCGCAGATTGCGGAATTCCTGGCGCGCGGTGGCAAAATCAATGAGGTTCCCGCCAATGTAACCGCCGACCCACCGAAAAAACCGACATCTGATTACGGCGGCCGCCCTATCTAGTTGGCTGTGCATCACTGCTGTCGCAAGCGCGTGCAGCAACACCGAACAGGCCCTGCAAAACGCAGGGCCTGTTTTTTTGCGGGCAAGCTAATTGCATAGCCTTTGCGAGGGGCGGTTATTGGCCTGCTTTGGCTGGGAAAAGGTGTATTTGGGATGGGCTTTGGTGCACCGCTGGCGCAGCTTGGACCTGTGTGGTGCAGGGCGTTAGTCAGGAGATGATTGCAATAGTGATTTCATTTTTCTGCACATCAATTATATTAGCGCTCGCCAATCCTGGCACAGCTCCACAGGTTTGACAGGCGTCTTTTCAGCGGTTTCGCCATCCGTTTGAGCCATGCCCCCAAGGATAGGGACGCGCGGATCGCTCCTGTTCCACTAATCATCTATGTCCCTGAAACAAGATGCCCTTAACTTGGCATCCCTCCAAATAATACGGCCAGAATAAAAGGAACCGACACATGCTAGTCAGTTTTGTTGCTCTTTATTTAGTGCTTTCCATCGGGCTTGGGGTTTATGCCGCGACTAAAGTACACAACGCCAAAGATTATGTTACCGCCGGTAGAAGCCTGCCCATGGGTGTGGTTATCGCCATGGTGTTTGCCACCTGGTTTGGTGCGGAAACCGTGCTGGGGGTACCGGGCACTTTTGTTGAGGAAAACCTCGGCGGTTTGATTTCCGATCCCTTTGGTGCCTCCTTCTGTTTGATCTTTTTTGCCCTGGTGTTTGCCCGCCCGCTGTATCGCAGAAACCTGTTAACACTGGGCGATTTTTATCGCGATAAATACAGCAAGCCAGTGGAAATTGCGGTGTCGATTGCCATTGCGCTCTCTTACCTGGGTTGGGTGTCGGCGCAGATCACCGCCCTCGGCCTGGTGTTTAATGTGCTCACCGAAGGTGCTGTCAGCATGGGCTGGGGCATAGTCTTGGGCGCTGCCATTGTTATGACCTACACCCTGTTCGGCGGTATGTGGTCGGTAGCCCTGACCACGGTGGTGCAAATGGCGGTAATTGTGATTGGTTTGCTGTGGATCGCCTATTTGGTGGCCGGTAAAACCGATGGCGTTATGCCCGTAGTGCAGCACGCCTATGAAGCGGGCAAATTTGAATTTTGGCCTGCACTGGAGTGGACCGCCATCATCACCTTTGTGGCGGGCTTTCTTACCTTGGGTTTTGGCTCTATTCCGCAGCAGGATGTGTTCCAGCGGGTCAACTCCGCCAAAAATGAAACTGTGGCTGTGTGGGGCACCTTTATTGGCGGTGTGGCCTATTTCTTTTTTGCGGCTGTGCCCATTTACTTGGCTTATTCCGCGTTTTTGATCGCCCCGGAAATGTCGGCAAAAGTGAGCGCGGAAGATCCGCAAATGGTATTGCCTACCCTGGTGTTAACCACTATGCCGGTCTATGCGCAAATTATTTTCTTTGGTGCCCTCTTGTCGGTGATTATGAGTACCGCCAGCGGCACACTGCTGGCACCTTCGGTCACCCTGTCGGAAAACGTGATCAAAGAATTGCTGCCCAACGGCAAAAACCTCCGCGATAAACAATTCCTGTTAATGATGCGCATTGTGGTGGTTTGCTTTGCCACCCTGGTAACCCTCTACGCGCTCTATTCCCTGCAACAGGAAACCTCCATCCACGCCATGGTGGAAAACGCCTACAAGGTCACCCTGGTGGTGGCGCTGGTGCCGCTGTTTGCCGGTATCTACTGGAAAAAGGCTAGCAACTTTGGCGCTGTCTGTTCGATTCTGGCGGGGCTGCTGGTGTGGATTCCGCTGGAATTCATCATGCCGGATGCCGCCTGGCCGCCGCACTTCAGTGGTTTTGTGGTGGCTGCTGTTGTTATGGTGGTTGCCAGTTTGCTCAAGCCTGCCAAAGCCTCTGCATAATCCCCACAGGGCGCGGCAGTGTCGCGCCCTGTTCTTTTTCTGCCCCGGCTCTGCTTTCCCCCTGATTAAGGCCAAGTGGTATGATTCGCGCCTCCTTGATTGCCAAGTGCCGAATCCATGTCTGCTACTTCCTCCCTATTGCGCATTGCCACCCGTAAAAGCCTGCTTGCCCTGTGGCAGGCGGAATATGTCCAGGCCGAATTGGAGCGCCATCACCCCGGTTTGCGGGTGGAGTTGGTGCCCCTGGTGAGCCGCGGCGACAAAATCCTCGATGTGCCCCTCGCCAAAGTGGGCGGCAAAGGCCTGTTTGTCAAAGAGTTGGAGCAGGCGCTGCTGGCGGGCGAGGCGGATATAGCGGTGCACTCCATGAAGGATGTACCTATGGAGTTTCCCTCCGGCCTGGGCCTGGCGGTGATCTGCCCCCGCGAAGATGCGCGCGATGCGTTTGTCTCCAATCGTTTTAATAGCCTGGATGAACTGCCCGCCGGCGCTGTGGTGGGCACCTCCAGCCTGCGTCGCCAGTGCCAGCTGCTGGCCAAGCGCCCGGATTTGCAGGTGAAATTCCTGCGCGGCAATGTACAGACGCGTTTGCACAAATTGGATGCGGGCGAGTACGACGCAATTATTTTGGCCGCGGCGGGTTTGATCCGTTTGGAATTGCCCGAGCGCATCCGCAGTTTTATTGCCCCG
>CAMLRI010000006.1 GCA_946482385.1 uncultured Cellvibrio sp. | reverse complement strand
ATTCACGGTATCCACCTGGATACCGAGTGGCGCTCCGACTGGAAGTGGGACAGGGTATTGCCCCACCTGGCGCCCTTGCAGGATCGCCTGATTCTGGATGTGGGCTGCGGCAACGGCTACCACTGCTGGCGCATGCTGGGCGCCGGCGCCAAACGGGTGATTGGCATAGATCCATCGCCGCGCTTTGTGGTGCAGTTCCATATGATTAAACAGCTGGCGGGCGCACAGCAGCCGGTGGATGTGCTACCGCTGGGCATTGAAGATTTGCCCGAAAAATTACAGGCCTTTGATACCACTTTTTCCATGGGGGTGTTTTATCACCGCCGCGCGCCTATGGATCACTTGCTGGAATTGAAAAACACCCTGCGCCCCGGCGGCCAGCTGGTGTTGGAAACCTTGGTGATTGATGGGAAATTGGGCGAGGTGCTGGTGCCCGAGGGGCGCTACGCCATGATGAACAACGTGTGGTTTTTGCCCAGCTGCGACACACTGCTGTCGTGGATGCGCAAAATGGGTTTTAAAAATCCGCGGGTCGTGGATGTGTGCCCCACCACCACCGAAGAGCAGCGCTCTACCCACTGGATGCGCTTTCATTCACTGCCGGAATTTTTGCACCCGGACAATCCCTCACTGACCGCCGAGGGACACCCGGCGCCAATCAGGGCGGTGTTTGTAGCAGAGGCTTAAGGCAGGCTTTTAATAAGTAGTTTGCAATAAGTAAGTTGCGATGAAATATCTTGCCCTGTTGCGGTGTTATCCCTGAGACCGTCGGCGGCGGGAATCCGCCGTCGAGCCCCCAGGGATGGGTTCACGGCGTGTCTCAGGGATAACACCGCAACAGGGCAACCACCCAATAAAAATCAATCATCCAAACTGTTTAACGGCGTATCCAAACCAAATTCCGTGTGGACTTGCGCGCACCAGCGGTTCAAGCGGTCGGCAGTAAGGTTTTCCTGCTGGTCTTCATCAATCGCCAGGCCGACGAACATACCCTTGCCGGGAATTTCCGCCTTGGAGGCTTCAAACTCGTAACCTTCGGTGGGCCAGTGGCCGACAATCTCGGGGCCGGATTGGATAATCACATCGTGCAGCATGCCCATGGCATCCAGGAAGTAATCGCCATAACCAAACTGGTCGCCCAGGCCAAATAAGGCCACTTGCTTGCCGGAAAAATCCACGGCGGCTATATCGTCCCAAAACTCCTCCCAATCGGATTGGATCTGGCCGAAATCCCAGGTGGGAATACCCAGGATGATCTTGTCGTAATCGGCAAAATCCAACTGGGTGGCATCGGAGATGTCTTTCACATCCACCACATCACTTCCGAATCTGGCTTGGATACGGTAGGCAACCTTCTCGGTATTACCCTCATCACTGCCGAAAAACAGACCTATTTTGGCCACAGGCACCTCAAATAATGCTTAGGAAACTAATAATGCACGGGAAAAGAGGCGCGAATTCTCCCAACATTGCCCTGCCCGCGCAAGCCTGGGCCGCCGCCGAGCCGGCCTAAAAACAACAAGGCCGGGTATAAACCCGGCCTTGTGGCTAACCAACACTTCACTTATTGCGATTTATCGGCCTGCTTTTCCAACCACTTGTCTTTGCGCTCCTGCATTTTGGCTTCGCGCTTGGCTTTCAATTCATCCAGCTTGGTTTTTTGCTCTGGCGTCAGCAGGGTTAAAAACGCTTTATGCTCCTGGGCGCGCGCCAAGGCCTGTTGGGCCTGCAATTTTCCCAGGGCATCCGCCAGGGATTGCAACTTGCTATCGCTTTCGCCCGCCTCTGCTGCTGCCATCAGCGCCGCTTTGGCTTGTTGGTGCTGCTCACCCAGGGCTTTGCGGCTTTCGGCCTTGGCTTCGCGCTGGGCTTTCAGTGCGGCCTTTTGCTCATCACTTAAATCCAATTTTTTCAGCAAATGATGTTCGCCTTTACCCGGGCCAAAACCGGCTCCGTGGTGTGGGCAATGTTTGTGGCCATCACCAGCCATCACAGCCAACGGCGCCAAGGCAAAGCTAACCAGCAGGCCGCCAATCAATAAGGGTTTGGTAAAACTTTTCAGTTGAGTCACACGCATCATGTATCTCCTCGATAATGAGTAACTGCTATAGAAGGTTCGCACTTTGACTCTCGTCATTCGCTTGCCGCTGCAACAAGATCAAACCTGCGCAGCAACAAAACTTGCAGCCATTATCTACCCTATACTGTTAAGATTAGTTAAACACTTGCCAAGAATCATGACTCTTCAACGGGGCTAATGCACACTGCCGAGCCGGCAAAAAACGAGGTCATAATAAAACCATGCAGTCCATTCTCCTTATTGACGACGACCAGGAACTCAGCCAATTACTGAGTGAATACCTCACCAGCGAAGGCTTCGCTGTCGATAAAATCCACGATGGCCAACAGGCGTTGGAACAGCTCGCCCAACGCGATTACGCCCTAATTGTGCTGGATGTAATGCTGCCCGTACGCAATGGTTTTGATGTACTAAAAACCCTGCGCCAACACAGCCAAACCCCGGTGATTATGCTCACTGCCAAGGGCGACACTATCGACCGGGTGATCGGCCTGGAAATTGGCGCCGATGACTACCTGGCCAAGCCCTGCGACCCGCGGGAACTGGTTGCGCGGATTCGCGCTATTTTGCGCCGCGCCCAACCCAGCGAAGGTGGCACAGCTATCGAGAAACTCAGCTCTGGCAAATTGCATTTGCACCTGGGCACCCGCACCGCCAGCTGGGACAACAGCGACGTTAACCTCACCGGCACCGAATTCAGTGTGCTGGAAATTCTGGTGCGCCGCGCCGGCCAGGTGATCAGCAAAGATGAAATGACCGAGCAGGCACTTAACCGCAAACTCACCCCCTACGACCGCAGTATCGATGTACACGTGAGCAATATCCGCAAAAAAATTGCCCAGGCCGGCTCGACCCGCGACCTGATTATTAATGTGCGCGGCGCTGGCTATATGCTGACCTTAACCGATGAGTAATCGCCAGCGTGTTCACTCGCCTGTACATTAAAATCTTTTTTACTTTTTGGCTGATTACCGCCGCGATTATTGTCGGCACTAACATAGTGGTGCATTGGTTCGACATCACCCCCGAGGGCAGTTTCCACAGCGGCAGCAGCAACCAGGATGACGCTCCTGCCAAGCGGTTACTGTTCCAAATTGCCGGCAATGCCGTTAACCGCAATACCCGGCAACTCACCAACGACCTGCGCGCCATGCCCGGTTGGTCACAGCGTTTTGTCTACATTGTCGACCGCGACAACCGCGATCTGCTCGACCGCCCGCTACCGCCGGGAGTTATGGTGTTGGCGCCGCGGCTCACTGCCAACCATCCCTACGACAAGGTGCAGGATCGCAACCGCAAACTCTACGGCCGCTACCTCACCCTTAACGACGGCAACCGGGTCAAACTCATCACCCTTTCTGCCGGGCGCGATGAAGGGCCAGACCGCGACATTATTTGGGAATTGTTTATCCAAAATATTTGGCCACTGCTGCTGGTTTCCATTCTGGTAACCGGCACCGCCTGTTTTATCCTGGCGCGCCACTTCACCCGCAGTATCAATGCCCTGCAAAAGGCCACCCGCCAGATTGCCGGTGGCGACCTGAGCGTGCGGATCAGCCAGCAGTTTGCCGGGCGCAAGGATGAAATTTCCGATTTGGGGCGCGATTTCGACCACATGACCGAGCGCCTGGAAAAAGCCATGCAGGAACAAAAGCGGCTGATTAAGGATGTCTCCCACGAGCTGCGCTCGCCCCTGGCGCGGCTGCAAATTGCCCTGGCCCTGGCGCAGCAGCGCAGCCAGGGGGTAGTGGATAGCGAGCTGGCGCGCATCAAGCAGGCGGCGGATTATCTCAACGACATTATTACCGACATCCTCAGCCTGCCCCTGCAAAACGAGCCGCCCTGGGAACTGGACGATATGCTCGACCTGCGCAGCCTGCTGCAAACCCTGATCGACAACTATGCCGAGCAGGCGGCGGAAAAACAGGTGCATATCGACCTGCATTGCGCCCTGGATGAAGCCCTGGTGGCCACCCACGGCAATACCCTGGTGGGCGTGTTTGAAAATATCCTGCGCAACGCCCTGCTCTATACCCCCAGCGGCTCACGCATCGATATCAATCTGGGCAAAGCCGAGGCGGCAGAAGATTACCTGGTGAGCATTGCCGACCAGGGCCCCGGAGTCGCCGAGGAAAGCCTTCGGGCGATCTTCGAGCCCTTTTACCGCACCGACCAGGCCCGCGCCCGCGAAAGCGGCGGTTATGGCCTGGGGCTGGCGATTGCCCAGCGCAGCGTCAGCCTGCACCATGGCCGCATCTGGGCAGAAAACCGCGCCCTGGGCGGTTTGCGCCTCTGCGTGCAACTCCCCATCGCCCATTGCGATTAGCAGCTAATCAGCGCCAGCTTTTTGACAAACCTTCCTTCCGGCGGCAAACAATTTCCGCTGCGCCAAAATCATCGCATAAAAAACCGCCAATCTTTTAGCTTCCGCTCTTCCGCTGCGGCTTAGATAAAACATCTATCTATATGTTTTTTATAGATTATTTAACCATGGCACATATTTCGCTCAGTGCTAACCAAGGCGCCTGAATTGCCTTAAAAGCGGCAAATGGCGACAACCAACCCCCCCAGCACTGCAGGTAACTTTTTATGCGGGACATGTACATGGTATCCAATGCGCAAGCGGCCAATGGAATTGCCCTACTCCCCGAACTCACCCCTGAACAGGAAGTAGCAGCCCACTTTCGCTTGCTACAGGCCCTGCAAACCTCGCTAGATCCACAGGATTTACTGGGGCACTTCTTCAAACACCTGCAACCGCTGCTGGCCGTCTCCGGCCTGGACTTTAGCGCCGCCGATGGCCACACCCAGGTGAAACTCGGGCGCAACAGCCCGCACCACTGCGATTACAAATTAGGCATGGACGATGGCCCCCTTGGCCAGATTATCTTTAACCGCAACAAACGTTTTAGCGAGGCCGAACTGGGCACCCTGGAGCAATTGCTGCGTTATTTGGTTCACCCACTGCGCAACGCCCTGCACTACCAGGCAGCCCTGCGCCTGACCATGCTCGACCCGCTCACCCAGGTGGGCAACCGCACCGCTCTGGATACCGCCATCCGCCGCGAGCTGCAATTGGCCGAGCGCCACAAACACCCACTGTCGCTGCTGCTGATTGATGTCGATCATTTCAAGCGCATCAACGATAACTACGGCCATGTGCGCGGCGATCAGGTGTTAAAAGATATTGCCGGCGTTATTGCCTCCGCAACACGCAGTTCAGACATCACCTTTCGCTACGGCGGTGAAGAGTTTGTGGTCATCCTCGGCAATACCGATGCCCAGGGCGCCTGTATTATTGGCGAGCGGATTCGCGAGCGTATCGCCAATTGTTTTTTTGATCACAATGGCGAGATGATCCGCCCAACGGTGAGCATTGGCATAGCCACTCACCAACACAACCAACAAGAGCATGTGAAAGAAATTTTTGAACGCGCCGATAAAGCCCTCTACCGCGCCAAGGGCGAGGGACGCAACCGGGTAATATTTGCAGAGTGATCCAATAAACCCTAGCGTTGTGAAACACCCATAAAAAAAGCCGCAATTGCGGCTTTTTTTATGGGTTTTACTTTTATCGCTAACGCTTGCATCACTCGGGTTTGGGGCGTTTGCGCAGGGTGGTTTTAACCCGCTTGGGCGGTGCCGAGGCAGAGCGTAACTTTTTATCGTGGCGCTCCATTTGCGCCAGCTCATCGCGCGAGGGTTTCATAATGCGGGTGTAGTTACTGCTATCAAAACCAGCGGTTAAACACAGGTCGTGAATTTCACGCTCAGTCAATTCTGTCCACTGGCCTACCCGCACATGGGAGGGGATAAAAATATTGGCGTAGCGCACACGCTTTAAACGGCTCACCTTAACGCCCTGGGATTCCCACAGACGACGCACTTCGCGGTTGCGACCTTCCATCACCACACAATAGAACCAGCGGTTTTTACCCTCGCCGGCGCCATCCACTATATCGGTAAAGCGCGCCACACCGTCGTCCAGCAATACGCCTTCCAGCAGGTGCTGCTTCATTTCATCATCCACTTCGCCCTGGATGCGCACCAGGTATTCGCGGTCGATTACCGATGATGGGTGCATCAACTTATTAGCCAGCTCACCATCATTGGTAAACAACAACAAACCACTGGTATTGAAATCCAATCGGCCAACAGAGATCCAGCGCTCGCCTTTTAAGTGCGGCAGGTTGTCATATACCGTGGGGCGGCCTTCCGGGTCAGAGCGGGAGCAGATTTCACCTTCGGGTTTGTTGTACAAAATCACCCGGCGGCGGCTGGCTTCAGTGCGCAGCACCACGCGGTGGCCATCGACAAAAATTTTATCCGTCAGTGTCACCCTGTCGCCCAGGGTCGCCACCCGGTCGTTTACCTTAACGCGGCCTTCTTCAATGGCACGCTCCATTTCGCGGCGCGAACCTACCCCCGCGCGCGCCAGCACTTTTTGCAACTTTTCGTCGTTTGGCGTGGCGGTTTGCTCTTTCGCGGCTGAGTCTTTTACCGGCTTGGTCGCGCGCACCGGCTTGTCAGCCAATGGTTTGGCGGGCCGTGCAGGTTTGGCAGCGGCGGGTTTAGCAGCAGAGGTTTTGCCCCCGGCAGGCCTGGTCGGCTTGGCGCCTGGCGCTTTGCTGGTGTTAGTGTCGGAGCGTGAAGATTTGGCTGGCTTGGCGGAAGCTGGTTTGGCCCCCGCTTTTGTTTTGCTGGCTACTGGCTTCACAGCCCTGGTAGAAGTGTCGGACGAATCCGGGGTGTATTTTTTGATCATAGGCGATTACAAAACCTGGGTTTTGTCGGTGTCCTCGTTGGTTACAGCATCAGTGTTTGCCACCTCATCCGGTGTGGATGTAGCGGCATGGGGTTCAACATCTTCAAACGCGTCTTCAATATCCACAAAACCCTCTTCCAATTCCCCCTCGGCGGCGTCACTGGGCTCCTGCAATACATCCTGGCTGGTTGTATCGGCAATGGGCGTGTCTGTGTCTTTCTCACCCAAGCCTTCGTCATCACCCAGGTTCAACATGGGGTTAAGGTCATCCAGATCGCGGATTTCACTCAGGGAGGGCAATTCCTCCAGGCTTTTCAAATTGAAATAATCCAAAAACTGGCGGGTTGTGGCATACAAACTGGGGCGACCTGGTACATCCCGGTGGCCAACCACTTTCACCCAGTCGCGTTCCAACAGGGTTTTCATAATATGGGAGCTAACCGCCACACCGCGAATTTCTTCAATATCGCCACGGGTGATGGGTTGGCGGTAGGCAATCAGCGCCAGGGTTTCCAACAGGGCGCGGGAGTACTTTTGCGGCTTCTCCTCCCACAGGCGGTTGACCCAGGGCGCCAGGTTATCGCGCACCTGGAAACGCCAGCCGGAAGCCACCTCTTTTAACTCGAAACCACGGCCGACACAGTCGGCCTGAATTTGCTCCAGGGCGGCAAGAATATCCTCTTTAGCGGGAGCCAGGTCTTCATCAAACAGCTCGCGCATGCGGGCAACACTCAGCGGCTGGCCGGCGGCCAGAATCGCGCCCTCCAAAATATGGCGCAGCAACTCGGGCGTCACCTGGGTCTGGGGGCCTATGGCGCCACGGCTGCGGGTATCGGCGGCGGTGCTCAGGGCTTCCAGACCGAGGATACTGCTGTTGCGCTCGTGCTGCTGCTCGTCCAGACCTGCTTCATCCAGGTCATCGAAATCGTCTTGTTCGTTGCTCATGTGTTCGTCGGTCATGTGTCCGTTGGTTATTGGCTTCTGGCTTTTACGTGGATGGCTCCAAAGGCCTCGCTTTGAACAATTTCCACCAGGGATTCTTTGATCAATTCCATTACCGCCAGGAAGGTCACCACTACCCCCAGGCGCCCCTCTTCCACCTTGAACAGGCTGACAAAGGGCACAAAATGTTGATGGGCCAGTTTATCCAGCACCTGTGCCATACGCTCGCGGGTGGATAAACGCTCGCGCGAAATATGGTGGCTTTCAAACATGTCGGCGCGGCGCAGCACTTCCGACAGGGCGATCAGGATTTCTTGCAATTCTACATCCGGATCCGGGCGAGTCAGGGCGCGATCCGGCGCGGCCGCCGCGGCGGCGTAGATATTGCGCGCCATACGCGGCAGCGCATCCAAATCCTCGGCGGCCTGCTTGAAGCGCTCGTACTCTTGCAGGCGGCGGATCAGCGAAGCGCGGGGATCTTCCTCTTCCTCGGATTCTTCCTGGCTGCGCGGCAACAGCATGCGCGATTTGATCTCCGCCAACATCGCAGCCATCACCAGGTATTCCGCCGCCAACTCAAACTGGTGGGACTCCATCAAGTCCACATAGGCCATGTACTGGGAGGTAATTTCCGATACGTTGATATCGAGGATATCGATATTCTGGCGACGGATCAGGTATAGCAGTAGGTCGAGAGGGCCCTCAAAGGCCTCGAGGAAAACCTCCAGGGCATCGGGCGGAATGTACAAATCCTGGGGTAACTGGGTGTAAGCCTGGCCGTGAACTATGGCAAAAGGCATTTCCCCCTGGGTGGGATGCGCGGGCGCCGCCGGCGCTTCGCTGGCAGCAGCAGTCAGGGTGGAATCGTCGAGGGTTTCGCTCACACAATCAGGCTCGGGAATGGGCGCCGGGGCGCAGGCAGTCAATTCAAGCCGGGCATTATAGCCCTTTATCCCCGGCCGCGACAGCCGCCCATTTCACCCACAAAATCTCTTTATAATCATAAAGTTACATTATAAAGTTGAGAAATCGCCTTTACCCTGGCGCACCAGCTGTGGCGTCTCTTCCGTTAAATCCACCACAGTCGTCGGCTCCAGGCCGCAATAGCCCCCATCAATCACTAAATCCACCTGATGCTCCAGTGTCTCGCGAATATCGTAGGGATCGGTCATGGGGTATTCCTCCCCGGGCAACAGCAGGCTGCTGGTCATCAATGGCTCGCCCAATTCCTCCAACAGCGCCAGGGCGATAGGGTTATCCGGCACCCGCAGGCCGATGGTTTTGCGCTTGGGGTGCAACAGGCGGCGCGGCACATCGGCGGTGGCCTCCAGAATAAAGGTGTAGGCACCGGGGGTGTGGTTTTTCAGCAGGCGAAATACCTGATTATTCACCCGCGCGTAGGTGGCCAACTCGGAAAGGTCGCGGCACATCAGGGTGAAATTGTGGTGTTTATCGAGCTTGCGCAGGCTGCGCACCCGCTCCAGGGCATCCTTATCGCCAATGTGGCAACCCAGGGCATAGGCAGAATCGGTGGGATAGACCACCAAACCACCCTTGCGAATGATCTCTACCGCCTGCTGAATCAGGCGATGCTGGGGGTTTTCGGGGTGGATCTGGAAAAACTGGGCCATAACAACATCCTAGGCATAAAAACCGGGGGCTTCCCATATAGGGCGCACCTGGGGCGGCAAGGGGCTGAACTGACCCAACTCCTGCCAGGGTTGATCGGGAAAATGAAAATCCGAACCACAGGAGGCATAAAGCCCGTTGGCCAGCGCCAGCTTGGCCAGATCCTGGGTCAGATTGGTTTGCTGGTGGCCATTCACCACCTCCAAACCATCACCGCCCGCCGCCGCAAAATCGGCGATCAGGCGACACATCTTGGTGCGGGTGAGATCGTACTTGGCCGGGTGCGCCAACACCGCCAGGCCACCGGATCCTTTCACCCAGGTGATCGCCTCCTGCATATCCGGCCATTCGTATTTCACATCCGCCGGCTTGCCCGCCCCCAAATATTTTTTAAAGGCAGCGTTAATATTTTTAACCGCACCAGCGGCCACCAGGTACTGCGCAAAATGCGGCCGCCCCACCAGCGCATCACCGGCGAATTGGCGGGCACCCTGCAAGGCATCAGCAAACCCCAATTTCACCAGGCGCTGGGCAATGGCTTCCGAGCGCAGCGAGCGGGCATCGGCTTGCGCTTGCACCGCCGCTTGTAATAAAGGCGACTGCGGGTCTATCGCCAAGCCCAGCACATGCACATTCACCTTGCCCCAGCGGCACGAAAACTCTATGCCATTGATCAGGGTAATGCCCTCTTGCTGTGCAGCTTGGCGTGCATATTCCAGGCCAGCTATGGTATCGTGATCCGTCACTGCAAGTGCCCCCACCTGCTTGGCTTTGGCGCGAGCAAATAACTCCGCCGGGCTTAAGCGGCCATCGGAAAAATGTGTGTGGCTGTGCAAATCAACAATCACCCAAACGCCCTCACAAGCGAACAAAAATCAACCATCGCACTCGACAACCGCTGAACCATAACGACCTATCGAGAAAGAAACCCATGTTATCCGATAAACCCGCGCAGGACTCGCCCGAACAGCAAAAAACCAGGGTGCTGCCATCCACTACCCCATCGGCCACGCCTGCGCCAACCAAACCGCACAAGGAAAGCCTGCTCGCCAACCTGCTACTTAACATAGTTATACCCACGTTGATTCTCACGAAACTCAGTGGCGATGAACACTTGGGTGCCACTTGGGGTGTAGTAACTGCCCTCGCCTTTCCGGTTGGTTATGGTTTGTACGATTTCTCCCGCAGCCGCAAACTCAACTTTTTCTCTGTGCTGGGTTTTATCAGTGTGCTGCTCACCGGTGGCATTAGCCTGCTACAGCTGGACCCCAAATACATCGCCATTAAAGAGGCCACCATTCCCGGGTTGCTAGGGATAATTACACTTATCTCCATGAAAACCCGCTACCCGCTAGTGCGCACCTTTATCTACAACGACAAAATTCTCAAAATCCACAAGGTAGATACAGCGCTCGATCACTACCAAACCCGCCCGCTGTTTGAGCGCAGCCTCAACAATGCTTCACTGATGATTGCCGGCTCTTTTTTCTTATCTTCACTGCTCAACTATGTGCTGGCCAAAATTATTATGCAAAGCCCGCCCGGCACCGCCGAATTCAACGCTGAGCTGGGCAAAATGACCGCGCTCAGCTACCCGGTGATTGCCATCCCTATGATGCTGATTATGATGGGCACCTTGTTTTATTTATTTCGCAGCATTCGCTTGTTGACTCACCTGACCCTGGAAGAAGTCATCAATGACGGCTCCGAGGAGCCTTATGAACCACCCACTCACACAGATGCCGCCGCTAGCGCAAACCAAGACCAGCCCAAACAATAAATTTTTGGAGCATGTGTTAATACCGCAACGGCAAGAGAGCAACCTCTCGCTAGATTTCAGTAACGGCCGGCCAATTACCAACTAACTGACGGATTTTTTTATGTTGTACGCCATCATCAGCGAAGACGTTAACGACAGCCTCGAAAAACGCAAACAAGCGCGCCCCGCGCACCTGGCGCGCCTGCAACTGCTTAAAGATGCCGGCCGCCTGCTGCTGGCCGGGCCACACCCGGCCATAGATGCAGAAGACCCAGGCACAGCAGGCTTTACTGGCAGCCTGGTCGTTGCCGAGTTTGAATCGCTCGAACAAGCACAAGCATGGGCAGATGAAGACCCCTATATCGCCGCTGGTGTTTATGCACGCGTGCAAGTTAAACCCTTCAAAAAAGTATTCCCTTAAATTAACCGAGCCAACGGAGTGTTCCCTGTGAAAAAAGCTTTGTCGCTGCTGTTATTACCATCCGCCCTTGCCTTTGCTCTGGCCGCACCCGCTGCCACGGCAGAGACCCGCTATGTATCCGATGTGATTTACATTCCCCTGCGCAGCGACAAAAGCACCCAGGCCAGTGTGATTAAAAACGGCTTGGCCAGCGGCACCCAATTGGAATTTGTGCGCGAGGAAAAAGGCAGCGACAACTATATGTGGGCATACGTGATTACCACCGATGGTGCCGAAGGCTGGGTGCGCAGCCAAAACCTGACCGACAAGCCTACAGCCGCCATGCAATTGGCCAACCTGCCCACCAACACCCGCGATGCCGCCAGCCTGCAAGCAGAGAACACATCGCTGAAAGAACAATTGGAAAAAGTGCAACAGGAATACCAACAACTGCTCGCCGACACTGAAGATATGCGCCAGGCGGCCACCTCGGCCGTCAGCCAGGAAGAGGACAACCAACGCATCCACGCCGAATACCAACTGCTGCAAACCCGCGTGGATGTGCTCAATGCGGAAAACGAACAACTGCGCGATACCGACCGCTACAACCAGTGGTTAAATGGCGGCATTTTGGTATTGGGCGGCGTACTTATGTCGTTTTTGCTTCAGGCGCTCGGCCGCCGCAAACGCAAATCGGAATGGCGCTAGTTTTAAACCCCAGGCATTAACAATCAGCAATAAAAAACCAGGAACACCCCATGAGCAAATTATTTTCCAGTCTGCTGGGCCTATTGGCCGTACTGTTAATGGCAGCTAACACAGCCGCCCAGGAAAATCCCAAGGTAGAGCTAAAAACCGACTTGGGCAGCATCATCATTGAACTCTACCCGCGCAAAGCACCGCTCACCGTGCAGAATTTTTTGCAGTATGTAGATAGCAATTTTTACGACGGCACTATTTTTCACCGTGTAGTACCTGGCTTTGTTGTACAAGGTGGTGGCATGACCTTTGACTTCAACGAAAAACCCACCAAGCCACCGGTAAAAAATGAATCCATGAATGGTTTGCCCAACGATTACCAATCCGTTGCCATGGCGCGCCATTCAGATCCGGATTCCGCCACCTCGCAGTTTTACATCAACATCAATAACAACAGCGGCCTCAATGCCAAGGGCAGCAAACCCGGCTATACCGTTTTCGGCAAGGTAATCGCCGGCATGGAAGTCGCCGAAAAAATTGCCAAAGAGCCGCGCGGCATGTTTAAAGCCCACCCGGAAGCGCCCAATTACGCCGTGCGCATCCTCAGCGCCAAACGCTACACAGGCACCACCACCAGCCAGGCGACCAGCACCAGCCCCATGAGCAATTCCCGTATTAAGGATGCGCTGGTCAAGCCGCAATAAGCCAATTAACGAAAAAACCACAAGAGCAAACCGAGAGTAAAACTGCAATGTCTGCAATCAGCAACGCCACCGCACTCAGTGTTAACCTCAACAAAATTGCGCTCATTCGCAATTCGCGCCCCGGCAATTATCCGGATGTGGTTAAGCACGGCGAAGTTTGTTTGGCGGCTGGTGCCGATGGCTTAACCGTGCATCCGCGCCCAGACCAGCGCCATATACGCCCTGGCGATGTATACGACATTAGCGCCCTGGTGCGCAGCAAGCCCGGCATTGAATTTAATATCGAGGGCAACCCCTTCGCGGAAAAAATTGGCGACTTCCCCGGCTTTATCAAACTGGTGGAAGACACACTCCCCCACCAGTGCACCCTGGTGCCGGATAGCAATGCACAACTCACTTCCGATCACGGTTTTGATTTAAAAACTGCCAGTGCGCAATTGGGACCTATAGTGCGCCACCTGCAAAGCCTGGGGGTGCGCGTCAGCCTGTTTATGGACCCGGATTTGGAACAAATCAGCCTGGCCAAGGCATTGGGAGTGGAGCGTATCGAGCTTTACACCGGCCCCTATGCCGAAGCCTACAAAACCCCTGGCGCGGCTTTTGATACATTGTTTAACCGCTATTACGCCGCCGCCGCCCATGCGCAGCAAATTGGCCTGGGGTTAAACGCCGGCCACGACCTCAACCTCGACAACCTCGGCAAATTCCGTCAAGTGCCGGCGCTGTTGGAAGTGTCTATCGGCCACGCACTCACTGTCGATGCCATCGCCATGGGCTTGCACAACGCCGTTGCGGCCTACAAAAAAATTTGCGCAGCCTAAGCCCCATGAGCAAATCACAAGATTCTCAACCGCAAGACTCCGAAGCCTACAAAGCCAAGAAGCGTTTTTTTGATTCGCTGATGACCGTGTACGGCCGCAAAACCGTACTGGAAGCATTACAGGATAAATCCGTCGCTATTTATCGGCTGCACCTGGCCAGCTCCAACAAACGCGCGGAAATTCTCGACGAGATTATTGCGCTGGCGCAGCGCAAAGGCGCCGAAATTATTTATCACGAGCGCAGTGCGCTTTCGCGTATTTCCAAAAATGCCAGCCAGGACCAGGGCGTTGCCGCCGATTTGCAATTGCCCGGCTACCAAACCTACGAACAGTTTCTCGCGGCACCACCCAAACCTCATTACCGTTTGCTCGCACTCGATGGTATTACCAACCCGCAAAACCTGGGGATGATTATCCGCTCCGCCTGCGCCGGCAATATCGACGGTATTTTGTTGCCGTTGAAAGGCGCCGCCCAAATTGACCCACTGGTGATTAAGGCCAGCGCCGGCACCCTGTTCCGCGCGCCCATTGTGCGCTGTCATAACCTGGCCGCAGCCCTGCAGGATTTTGCCCAAGCTGGTGCCAGCCTCTGCGCGCTTTCCTCCCACGCGCAACACAACCTGCGCGACTTTAAACCAGAGGGCGCCAGTATTTATGTGCTGGGCAATGAAACCACCGGCGTGTCGGATGAAGTGTTCAAGCTCTGCAATGAAAAAATTAAAATCCCCATGAACAACGGGGTGGAATCGCTCAACGTGGCCGTTACCGCTGCACTTATCGCGTTTCGCGATCAACTCTAGAAAGGCACTGAAATTACAGCCCGATAAAAAATCCCGCGCAGGTAAAAACTTGCGCGGGATTTTTTATCGGGATATTGGTTTATACAAACAACAGGCTGGCCAGCAACCCCAACAAGGCACAACCCAATATCACTTTAATTACGCCTAATTTATAGCGGAATAAAGCCACCGCGGCGACCAAAGCAATGGCTGTGGCGACCCAATCAAAATTACCACTAAAACCTTGCGGCCAGAGAATGTGATAAGCAAAGAATAAGGCGAGGTTA
>CAMLRI010000005.1 GCA_946482385.1 uncultured Cellvibrio sp. | reverse complement strand
CTTTATATGTTTCCACAAAGCTGAAAGCGGTTTAATTAAGTTATTTTCTCCGCTTTCAATCAAAATTCTTTCTAGAAAGTAATTCATGTCAGATGCACTCAATGCTCTTTTAAATTCACTTCCTGACATGAGCTTTCCGTAAACAGCAAGCATAATTTTTGCTGAGTTTTGATTGATTCCATGATTTGTAAAAAGCTGCCTAGCCGCCTCAGTTTGAGTTAACTCTCTATTAAAGACCTGCTTTGCTTTTTGGTAGGCAGCTTCTAAATGACTATTATTCGATTCCGGCATGTTTTTACCTAACATTTAAATCGTAGCCTTTGAGGCCGTTTTGAGGTGCCCGGTATTTCTGGGCGGGTTGAGCTGACAAGGTAGGCGTAATATTTAATGTGGTCAATAGGTTAGCACTGGCGAAAAACCTGTATTTCATCGGCAAAACGTTTTTACAGCCTCTTATCCCTTTTTTGGGCATTGCTTTAAGTGATTGTTTTTAAAGATATCCTCTTAAGTTTTTCGCTTTTTATTAAATCAGCGGCACAAAGGCTTTTTGCTACCAACAAGGATCAAACATTTACCGAGGCACTTATTACCAACTCTCTTACCGCCTTGGGTGGTTGTTTGCCATGTTTAAGACGCTCCCTTAATTTTTTTGCCAGCCACTTGCCAAATTTGTTTTCCGCAGTAATACTGTTCATGCATACAGTAACGCACGGATACCATTATGGATGATATTCCCATTCCCCTGCCTGCCAAACCCAAGCGTTTTATGGATCAGCTGCGCGCTTTTATGCGTGCCAAACAGTTGGCTTACCGCACCGAAAAAACCTATTGCGTGTGGATTGCCGACTTTATTCGCTTTAACCAGCGCAAGCACCCGAACACCATGGGCAATGCCGAAGTGGATGCCTGGTTGAGCCACTTGGCCAACCAACGGCAAGTGTCGATTAACACGCAAAAAACGGCGCTGAACGCAGTGGTGTTTTTGTACCGGCAATTTTTACAACGCGAACTGGGCGAAGTGCAATTTAGCAAAACCCATAAGGGGCGCCATTTGCCAACTGTGTTTACCCACGACGAGGCTATGCGCGTACTGGCGCTGATGCAGGGCGATCACAAGCTGGCGGCAAGCTTGATGTACGGCGCCGGTTTGCGGGTGATGGAGGCGGTGCGGCTGCGGGTGCAGGATGTGGATTTTGCCAACGGCTGTTTATTTGTGCGGGAAACCAAAGGCGATAAGTGGCGGCGCACGCTGTTACCGCAGACCTTGATTGAACCTTTGAAAGCGCAGATTAATTTGGCACTGGCAATTCACCAACAGGATTTGGCCGATGGTTTTGGCGAAGTCTATTTGCCTTATGCACTCGCCAAAAAATACCCAAGGGCACCCACCAGCCCGGAATGGCAGTATGTGTTTCCCGCGCCCAATTTAGCGCTGGACCCACGCAGCCAAATTATGCGCCGCCATCACATTGGCGAGCAGCAGGTGCGCCGTTCTGTGGCCAAGGCGCTGGCGCAAACCGGTATTCGCAAAAAAGCCAGTTGCCACACCTTTCGCCATTCCTTTGCCACCAATTTACTGCGCAGCGGCGCGGATATTCGCAATATCCAGGAATTGATGGGCCATACCGATGTGAACACCACCATGATTTATACCCATGTGGTAGGTGTGCACGAGCGCGGGCTGGCCAGCCCATTGGATAGGTTGTGAGATTTATGCTGGAGGCAAGGAAAACACACACATAAACACACTGCCTTTGCCCGGTTCGCTGGTGATTTTTAATTCGGCATCGTGGCGCATAAGCACGTGCTTAACAATGGCAAGGCCGAGGCCGGTGCCGCCGGTGCCGCTGTTGCGGCTGGCGTCGACGCGGTAGAAACGCTCGGTGAGGCGCGGCAGGTGTTTGGCTTCTATGCCAGGGCCGTTGTCGCTAACCGATACGTAGAAGTAATGCTTGTCTTGCCATAACAGTATGGAAATTTTGCCATCTGGCTGGGTGTATTTGATGGCGTTAGTCACCAGGTTGGAAAAAGCACTGTGCAGTTCTTTTTCATTGCCTTGCAGCAACAGCGGGCGGGTAGTGTTGTTACAGATAAGGGTGAGCTGTTGGTTTTTATCGCGGCAGAGTACTTCCGCTTCACTTTTTACGATGTGCAACAGCTGTTCAATATTGATGGGTTTGTGATTGTGGCCAGCCTCCGTGGTTTCCAATTTGGAGAGCACCAACAGGTCGTTAATTAATAGCGACATGCGCTTGGCCTGTTGCAGCATTTGTTGCAGGGGTTTATCCCAGCTGGGTGTGCTGTTGTTGTCGGCCAGGGTTTCTACATAGCCATTGATAACCGTAAGCGGGGTGCGCAATTCGTGGGAGACGTTGGCAACGAAATCCTGGCGCATTTTTTCCAGGTTATGCAGTTGGGTGATGTCGCGCACCACTATCAAGCGCTCGTTATTGCCAAAGGGGGTGATTTGAAATTGCAGTTGTTTGGAGGCGAAGCGCGGCGAGGGCAATTCCAGCGGCTCGCTGTAGTTGCCCTCTTCGAAGTAGCTGACAAATTTGGGGTGGCGAATAAAGTTGATGACCGATTGGCCTTGGTCTTTGGTGTTGAGTGCGAGCATGCGGTGGGCGGCGGGGTTCCAAAAATCCAGGTGGCCGCGCCAGTCGAGAATGATGATGCCGTCTTTTAATGCCGAGGTGATTTCCTGGATGCGTTTGATAACGGCTTGCAGTTGCTCTTTTTCCAGTTGTTGATGGCGCTGCAACTGGTAGATGCTATCGAACACTTCGCCCCACAGGCCAGCGCTTTCCGGCGGTGCTTGTTCACCGCGCGCCAGCCAGGATTGCAGCTTGTGCATTTGCAAAAAATGGCCGATGAGATAAACCACACAGCCGAGCAAAAGCGCCAGAACCATGTGCTCTATGGCGATACCGACAACCAGTGCAATTAATAAAATCAGGCCGATACGACGCAGTTCGGCAGAGAAACCTTTTAACAAGGTAGGGAGCCTCTAGCAGTGGGCAGGGCGCAGCTATCAGGCTTCCACTTTGGTGGAAAAACGATAGCCGGTGCCGCGCACGGTTTGCACCAGATCTTCGTGGCCGTCGATGGCGAGGGCTTTGCGCAGGCGGCGAATATGCACATCGACCGTGCGCTCTTCCACATACACATTGCCGCCCCAAACGTGATCCAGCAGTTGGCTGCGAGTATAGGCTCTTTCCTGGTGGGTGAGAAAAAATTCCAACAGGCGATATTCGGTGGGGCCCATGTCGACGGATTGGTCGTTAATGGTAACTCGGTGGCTGGCGGGATCGAGGCAGAGGCCTTGCACAACAATAGGCGCGGAGGTGATGTGCGGGTCGGCGCGGCGCAGCACAGCTTTGAGGCGCGCCACCAGTTCCCGCGGCGAAAAAGGTTTGGTGATGTAATCGTCGGCGCCCACTTCCAGGCCCTGGATTTTGTTGTCTTCCTCGCCTTTGGCAGTGAGCATGATGATGGGCAGGTTGGCGGTAACTTCGTCGCGCTTGAGGCGGCGCGCCAGTTCAATGCCGCTGGTGCCAGGCATCATCCAGTCGAGCAGGATTAAATCGGGTTTTTCGTCGATGATCAGGCTGTGGGCATCCTGGGCATTACTGGCTTCGATACACTGGTAGTCGGCCATTTCCAGTGCGACGCGGAGCATGTCGCGAATGGCAGATTCGTCGTCAACAATTAGGATTTTGCGTCCAGTCATAAAACATCGCCCGTGAAAAACATCGCCTGTGAAAAATTTGCCCGTACTACCCGCTAGTTACCAATAGCCGGCCAATGACATAGCGATAACGCCACCGTTATCGCTGGTTGACGCCTATTTAATAAACACAGTGTTACGGAATTATGACAGGGTCACAAGGCTGTCATGTTTTTTCACGGCTTAGCCAAGGCGTAGTGGGCCGCTATACCGGCAAAAATTACCAAGCCCACCCAGTTGTTGTTGAGAAACGCCTTAAAGCATTCGCTGCGCGCGCGATAGCGGATCAGCCACTGCTGGTAGGCAAACAGGCCGGCGGCGGCGGCCAGGCCAGTGTAGTAGTAAGCGCCCAGTTCAAAGCGGGAACCCACCATCGCCAGGGTATAAAGGGTGATCAGCTGGAGCGCGCCGGTGATAAAGCGATCCTGCTCGCCAAACAGGATGGCGGTGGATTTGACCCCGATTTTGAGGTCGTCGTCGCGGTCGACCATGGCGTAGAAGGTGTCGTACACCAAAGTCCAGATCACTACCGCCACATACACCAGCCACACCTGGCTGGGGATGCTGCCGGTTTCGGCGGCGTAGGCCATGGGGATACCCCAGGCAAAGGCGGCGCCCAGCACCACTTGCGGCAGGTGGGTGTGGCGCTTCATAAAGGGGTAGCAAAAGGCCAGCAGCAAGCCGCCCAGCGATAGCTGGATGGTGAGCAGGTTGGTGTTGAGCACCAGGCCAAAGGCGAGCAGGCACAGGCCGATAAACAGGGCTATAGCCTCGCGGCTGGAGACAGCACCAGTCGCCAAGGGGCGGTGGCGGGTGCGTTCGACCCGGCCGTCGATCTTGCGGTCGGCAAAGTCGTTAATCACGCAGCCGGCGGAGCGCATCAGCACCACCCCCAGGGTGAAAATCAGCAGGTTTTTCAGGCTAGGTACGCCCTTGGCGGCCAGCCATAGGCTCCACCAGGTGGGCCAGAGCAGCAGCAATATGCCGATGGGTTTATCCAGACGCATCAATTGGCCGTAGGCGCGCAGTTTGTCGCCCCAGTTGCGCTTAGGTGCGCGGGCGGGTTTGCCGGGCCGGGCTTTGGCACTGGGGCTCGCCTTGCGTTGAACACCCGCGTCTTGGCTTTGTTTAGCGGCAGCCGTCTTAGCTGGCTTGGTATTGGCAACCTTGACAGGCTTGGCGGGCGTGGCAGTTTTGGCAGTTGCCGGTTTTTTTGCTGTTTTTGCCGATTTTGCCGGCTTATTGGCAGCCTTTGTGACATCGGCCTGATCGGCCTGGGGTTTGTCTTGCACGGCCATAAAAGTTATGTCCTTGATCTGATATTCAATAACCACCCTGATGCAACAACCGCTGCACCAGGGCGGGCAGGAAGACTTCGCTCACCAGCAGCGGTTTGCCCTGCAACCAAAACACCGAGCGCCGACCCCACAGTGGTGGCTGGCCAGAGGTTGCGGGCAAACAAGCCGCCGGTACATAAACCTGGCCAGCGCCCAGGCGCACCACCTGGATGGGGCTGCGCACCAGGCGCGGCTGGCTGAATAAAAAGGCGCCCAGGGGGCGGCTGCCCTGGCGGCGCAACTGGCGCAACTGGCCAGTGAGGCTACTTAGGGGCAGTACACTGCGGGCAAACACCCAGGGTTGGCCAGCGCCTTCCAGTATCACCTCGCGCACCAGCGCCAGGCCGGGGCGTTTTAACCCCAGCGCCAGTTGCTCGTCCAGGCTGGGCAGGCGGTGCTGCTGGCGCAACACCCGCACCCGGAACTCGCCGCGACTCAGGGCCACCAGGCGCGCGGTGAGCGAGCCCCTATCCTGCAGCCACTGGCAGAGCAGCGGCGCCGGCCGCCGCTGGCGCGGCCAGTGCGACAGGGGGCGCCAGCGGCAGCCGGCGCTAACAACAGGCGGGGATGGGGGGACAACACCAGCGGACAAAAACCATTCTCCCAAACTGAAAAAGGCGGACTTTTGGAAAAGGCGGACTAACGGGCGCAGAGTGTAGCAGCTTGCCCCCGGGGTTTTGCCCTGTGGCGGTGATTTATGGGGCGACGAATCCAGCTGCAGGCGTTAAACTCGCGCTTTTTTGCGACCACAGACTGTAAGGAGTTAGCCATGCATAAAACAGATATAGTTGTAGCCGTTGCCAATAAACTGGAGCTGAGCGCCCACAAAGCTGACTTGGCTGTATCGGCTTTTGTTGAACAAATCACCAATGCCCTGGCGCGCGGCGAGAGCGTATCGCTGCTGGGTTTTGGCTCTTTTGTGGTGAGCGAGCGCGCCGCCCGCACTGGCCGCAACCCGCAAACCGGGGCGACCATCCAGATAGCCGCCAGCAAAAACGTCAGTTTTAAGCCTGGTAAAGCCCTGAAAGACGCGGTTAACAACTAACCCCAAGCACCGCTGATTACCACCAAAGCCCCGGCCACCACCGGGGCTTTTGCTATACCACCCCTGTTGCCCGGAGTTCCTATGTCGCTAACCAATCGCATCCTGCTCGCCATGATCCTGGGGGTTGTTACAGGGGTGATCTTCAACCATTTGCTGGCGGTGGAACCTGGGCAAACCGCCGGCACTGGCGCCACCTGGTTGCAGGTATTTGTCATCAACGGCCTGCTGGATGCCATTGGCCAGATTTTTATCGCCTCGCTCAAGCTGCTGGTGGTGCCCATGGTGTTTGTCTCCCTGGTGTGCGGCGCCGCCGCCCTGGGCGGCCACAGCCGTATGGGGGTTATGGCCGGCAAAACCCTGGTGCTCTACACCCTGACTACCGCCCTGGCCATTGCCATTGCCATGCTGGTGGCCATGTGGATACAGCCGGGCGCGGGGGTCGACCTGGCGCTGGCAGCCAACTACAGCGCGCCCCCCGCACCCTCTATTAAAGAGACGCTGATTGGCATCTTCCCCAGCAACCCGGTCAGCGCCATGGCCGAGGGCAATATGCTGCAGGTGATTGTGTTTTCCCTGTTGCTGGGTCTGGCCATCGCCCACACCGGCGGCGAGATAAGCACCAGCATGCGCACCTTTTTTGAGCACCTCAACGAGGTGATCATCAAAATGATGATGATGCTTATGCACCTGGCGCCCTATGGCGTGTTTTGCCTGCTGGCCAAGCTGTTCGCCAGCCTCGGTTTTGGCGCCATCGCCGACCTGGCCAAGTACTTTTTTACCGTGCTGTTTGTGCTGCTGCTGCACGGCCTGGGGGTATACGGGCTGCTGCTGAAGCTGCTGACCGGCCTTAGCCCGGTGATCTTCTTTAAAAAGATGTGGAAGGTGATGGTATTTGGCTTTAGTACCTCATCCAGCAATGCCACCCTGCCGATCAACCTGCGCACCTGCGAGCAGGATTTGGGGGTCAACAACAAGGTTGCCAGTTTCAGTATCCCCCTGGGCGCCACCATCAATATGGACGGCACCGCCATTATGCAGGGGGTAGCCACAGTGTTTATCGCCCAGGCCTATGGCCTGGAGTTGGGTGCCACCGGGTTTTTAATGGTGATTCTCACCGCCACCCTGGCCTCGGTGGGCACTGCCGGGGTGCCGGCGGTGGGCCTGGTAACCCTGGCCATGGTGTTGCAATCGGTAGGGCTGCCGGTGGAGGGCATAGCGCTGATTATCGGCGTGGACCGCTTTTTGGATATGGTGCGCACCGCCGTCAACATTACCGGCGACGCCAATGTGTCGGTGATAGTGGCCAAAAGCGAAGGCCTATTGGACGAGGGTATCTATAACAACCCGCGGCTTAACGCCGAGGATGAACCAGAAGCCCAAAAGGAAGGCTAGTTACACAAAGGCAGTAGCAGGATTAGTGGTGGGTGACCGGCGGCTGAAAGCGGGGGTTAAAGTCCACCCCTATGGCCAGGTCCTCTACCAGGCAGGGCCAGCGTTTTAGCTCGTACTCCCAGCCGCGGTGCTGGTGCACTATGGCATAGCGGCGCAGGTTTTCGCCTTCCAGGCGATGTTCGTTGAGCAGTAGCTCGGCGGAAAAAAGCACTGCCTGGTCCAGCTCATTGGCAAAGGGCTCACCAATCAATTCATGGGCGATGATATTGGCCAGGGTCATATCCATGGGCGCCAGGGGCACGCCGCTCTGGGCCATAAAGCGGTCGTTAACTTCCTCCAGCAGGCGGTGCGCCAAATAGGCTTCATCCAACAAGGCCTGCAACTGGCTGTGCTCGCACACCAGGCTGGGGGGCGAAAGGAAGTAGTCTTTGGCGATATTCAACACCGGCGCCACTTCGCTATAAATCCCCGCCTCTTTGCACAGCAGGGTCATGGCCTCCAAAAAATCCGGCACATGGCGGATATAGCGCAGCACAAAATCCGCCAGGCGCGCCGCCGCCTGCTCCGCCGGCAACTTGATGGCGGCATGCAACTGCGGGTGGCGCTGTTCCAGAAAGTCGTGCAGTTGGCCAGAGGCCAAATCCTGCTCCTGGGCTTGCTGGATCAGCAACCTTAGCGGGCTGAGGTCGGGGTTCAATGTGGGTCTCGCGGGGTAAAAGTGTCTCATCACCTAGGCCTACCTGAGGGAGGTAACAGCTGCCAAATCACGTTTTAACCCTAATCCATAGCCCTGCAATTGCAAGTAAGTCTTAATACCGTGTTTTTATAAAAAACCGCGCAATCACCGAATCCGCCCAGCCCGCCCCTGCACCAGCCAGTTATTAGCCAGCTAACTATCCAGCCGGCTTATTAACCGGCTTATTAAAAAGTACCGCCTATTTTCAAGCGCAGGGCATTATCCAAATCGCCGCCAAAATACTGCTGGAACTGCAGGTCTATATCTATGCGCCCCAGGGTTTGGCCTATGCCCAGGATGCCGTAGACGCCGCCGTCTATATCTATGTCTTCGGAATAGCAGTTGCTGCAATTACTGATGCTGCGCTCGGAGGCAAAAATGCCACTCACCCCCAAACGGGCACTGAAAAAGCTGTTTTTCTGCAGGCCAAAACGGTACTTGGGGCCGTATTCGGCGAACAGCATCAGGGCATTGGCGTCAGATTCCTCATACCCCTCATCGCCCCAGTAGTCCTCCACGTATTGGGCGAAGGCTTCATTATCGTGGTAGAAGAGCACATTCAGCCCCAGGGACAGGGTATTGGCCGTGTTGCTGGCGTAGTATTCAGCGGCACCGCCCAGGGCAAAGGCGGTATCTTCCACCCCCTCCCGCGCCGCCTCTTCTTTCACCAGGTTGATGTGATCCACATGCCCGGACCAGCTCCAGCCGGTATACACAGGGTTTTGTTCGCGGCTGTGGTGCGGTTCGGCTACCAGGGCGGGGGCAGCCATCAGCGCCGCCAGCAATAGCAGGGGTTGATAAGGGGTGATTTTCATGGAGGTCTTCCTTAGCAATAGGGGGTTGATGGGCAACAGGCTCTGCCAAATTCTGGTCAGCTTGTCCTGTACGGTATCTTAACAATGGCCGCCATAGCGCGCCTTTCCGTGAATTCGGCGCGCCAAGCCTATATAATTCGCGCAACTTTTCCGCCTGCTCCCCGCCGAGTGTATTTATGACCGATTCAACCGCCTGCACTGACCGCATTGCCCAGGTCAATCGCAACACCCTGGAAACCAAAATCAGCGTCAGCCTCAACCTGGATGGCGCCGGCAAGGGCGTGTTCAATACCGGTGTTCCCTTCCTGGAACACATGATGGACCAGATCGCCCGCCACGGCATGATCGACCTGGAGGTTAACTGCGACGGCGACACCCATATCGACGACCACCACTCGGTGGAAGACATAGGCATTACCATCGGCCAAGCCATCGCCAAGGCGGTGGGCGATAAAAAAGGCATACGCCGCTACGGCCACGCCTATGTGCCCCTGGATGAAGCCCTGTCGCGGGTAGTGATCGACTTTTCCGGCCGCCCCGGCCTGGTGATGCAAATCCCCTTTACCCAAAAGCGCGTCGGCCAGTTCGATGTGGAATTGTTCTGGGAATTCTTCCAGGGCTTTGTCAACCACGCCGGCGTTACCCTGCATGTGGACAACCTGCGCGGCCACAACGCCCATCACCAGATAGAAACCGTATTTAAGGCCTTTGGCCGCGCCCTGCGCATGGCCCTGGAAAAAGATCCGCGTATGGAAGGGATAATGCCTTCCACTAAGGGAAGTTTGTAATTGATGACTAAGCAAACAGTTGCCGTTATCGACTACGGCATGGGTAATTTGCACTCGGTAAAAAGTGCGCTGGAGCATGTCGCCCCGGAACAAAACGTTTTGGTGACTTCCGATCCCGCTGTGGTAGCCGCCGCCGACCGGGTGATTTTCCCCGGCGTGGGCGCCATCCGCGACTGCATGGCAGAAATCAAACGCCTGGGCTTCGACCAACTGCTGCGCGAGCAAATCGCCAGCGGCAAACCCGTATTGGGCATTTGCGTGGGCATGCAGGCGCTAATGGATCACAGCGAGGAAAACGGCGGTGTGGATTGCCTGGGCATACTCCCCGGCCAGGTGAAGTTTTTTGGCGAGCACCACCAGGACGCCGAGGGCAATCCGCTCAAGGTGCCCCACATGGGCTGGAACCAGGTGCAGCACAACAATCACCCGCTGTGGCAGGGCATAGCGCAAAACGGGCGCTTTTACTTTGTACACAGTTTTTATATCCACACCAGCGACCCGGCGCTGGTAGCAGCCACCTGTGACTATGGTGTGCAATTCCACGCGGCCCTGGCGCGCGGCAATTTATTCGCGGTGCAATTCCACCCGGAAAAAAGCCACACCCTGGGCCTGCAGTTGCTGAAGAATTTTTTACAGTGGGATGGCAAGGCCTGACCCCACTTGGCCGTAAGTTGGCGGTGAGCTTGCGAACCCCAACACTGGCCATGCGCTGAAAGATGGTCATGTTGGGGTGCGTTACTCACCCCAACCTACATTTCTGTTTAATCGAGATTGATTAATGTTAATTATCCCCGCAATTGATTTAAAAGACGGCCAATGCGTGCGCCTGCGCCAGGGCTTGATGGACGATTCCACCGTCTTCTCCGACGATCCGGTCGCCATGGCCAAGCAGTGGGTCGACCAGGGATGCCGCCGTTTGCACCTGGTGGATTTGAACGGCGCCTTTGAAGGCAAGCCCATCAACGGCGGCGTGGTAACCGCCATCGCCAAAGCCTACCCCCAGTTGCCCATTCAAATCGGCGGCGGTATCCGCAGCGCGGAAACCATCGAGTACTACCTCAAGGCTGGCGTGCAGTACCTGATCATCGGCACCAAAGCGGTCAAAGAACCGCAATTCGTAACCGATATGTGCAAGCTCTTCCCCGGCCACATTATTGTCGGCCTGGATGCCAAAGACGGCTGGGTAGCCACCGACGGCTGGGCCGAGGTGTCCAATATCCAGGCGAGCGAACTGGCCAAACGTTTTGAGCAGGATGGTGTCAGCAGCATTGTCTACACCGACATCGCCCGCGACGGCATGATGCAGGGCGTTAATGTGCAAGCCACTGTGGCCATGGCCCAGGCATCCAGCATCCCGGTGATCGCCTCCGGCGGTATCACCAATATGGACGACATCATCGCTCTTAACGCCGAGGCCCATAAGGGCATTTGCGGCGCCATTACCGGCCGCGCCATTTACGAAGGCACTCTGAATATGGCGGAAGCGCAAGCCTATTGTGATGCTAATTAAGAATGGGGGTCCGTAGGTTGGTGCTGAGCGCAGCGATGCCCAACACATTTGGCTTGCAGAACACGGATATCTTGTTCAAAGCGGCATCACAATTTTCAATTTTTTTGTTCTTGCGACAAGATGGTCATGTTGGGCATCGCTGCGCTCAGCGCCAACCTACGAAGCACTCTGAAATAAGTTTGGATACAAGACGGTAATCCTATGGCACTCGCAAAACGCATTATCCCCTGCCTGGATGTCGACAATGGTCGCGTGGTCAAGGGCGTGAACTTTGTCGGCATCCGCGATGCTGGCGACCCGGTGGAAATCGCCAAGCGCTACAACGATGAAGGCGCCGACGAGATTACCTTTCTCGACATCACCGCCACCCATGAAGGCCGCGATACCACTGTGCACACGGTGGAAAAAATTGCCGCAGAAGTGTTTATTCCCCTGACGGTGGGCGGCGGTATCCGCACCCTGGAAGATATTCGCACCATGCTCAATGCCGGTGCCGACAAGGTGAGCATCAATTCCGCCGCGGTGTTTAACCCGGATTTTGTCAAAGCCGCCTCCGACCGTTTTGGCGCCCAGTGCATAGTGGTGGCGATAGATGCGAAAAAAGTCAGCGGCGCGGGCGAAACCCCGCGCTGGGAGATTTTCACCCACGGCGGACGCAAACCCACGGGCATCAATGCGGTGGAATGGGCGGTCAAAATGGCGGAATTTGGCGCAGGGGAAATCCTGCTCACCAGTATGGATGGCGATGGCACCAAGCAGGGTTACGACCTGGGTGTCACCCGCGCTATCAGCGATGCCGTGCCCATTCCGGTGATTGCCTCCGGCGGCGTGGGCAACCTGCAGCATTTGGTGGATGGCGTGACCCTGGGCCGCGCCGATGCGGTGCTGGCGGCGAGTATTTTCCACTTCCGCGAGTACACAGTGCCCCAGGCCAAAGCCTTTATGCAGGCCCAGGGGATTGAGGTTCGCCTCTAGGCTGACAGCTGAAGCGCCGCTAGGGCGGCCCATAAAAAAAGGGCACCCCCAAAGGGGGTGCCCTTTTGCATTCCGGCTTTGCCTAGACGATGGGCGCTTAGGCGGCGCGGTACTGTTTCAGCAGATCCGATGCCTTTGGCTCGGATGCCTGGATAAAATCGATAAATTCACCAACACCCACTTCGGCGTCTTCGCGGCTATCGAACGGGCCTATATCCACGCCCTCGCGGGTGGTGTAGTACCAGTAGCCATCTTTTTGCAGATAGCGCATGGAGCGCGCTGGCGCCACACCCTTCTCACCGGTTCTATTACCTTCACTGCTGTTTAAAGTCGTCATCGTCTGCTCCTCTGGTGGCGTGACAATCTGTCCTTTTGCTAAAGCGATCACATTTCGCTCGTTCGGATTATAACCAGCTCTTTTTCAAAATCACTAGATTTAGTTGCTCTGTAAAGCTGTTTTTTTAATAACCAATTTACGATTGGCGCGCCATTTTGGTTAACACAGCGCCGGCAATTCCGTTAAGGGGTTATTCGCTTAAGAGTTTAGGCAAGGCAAAGGGGTCTGGCCAGTCGGGTGTTTGCGGCCAGAGGCTCGCCGGGGGCGCCAGGCAGGCAGTGGCAGCAGACGCGGGAAGGTTCGCCGGCGGAAAGCCCGGCATCAGCGCCGAAGCCCTGACCAGGCTGACCCCCTCCTGTGCCAGCTGCGCCGGCAATTGCTCCAGCAGAGCCAGGGTTTGCGGGTAGGGGTGGCCTATGGCCACGGCGCTCCCCTGGCGCCGGGCGGTGGCGATGGCCAGGGCCAGCTGCCGGGCGATATGAGCGCTGTCCTGGCGGTGGTCGAGGAACACATCGCGGCGGCGATTGGGCAGGCGGGCCTGGTCGGCCATGTCCTGGGCGCGGGTTTTGGCGGTGGTGCGGCTATCGACAAAATACAGCTGGCGCTCGCGCAGCTCGGCCATCAACCAGGCCATGGGCTCCGCCTCCTGGGTGAGCTGGCTGCCCATGTGGTTGTTGACCCCGCGCACGTGGGGGATGTTGGCCAGGTTTTGCGCCAGCACCTCGCGCAGCTGGGCGCGACTCAGGCCGCTGACCAGGCCGCCGCGCCCCAGGGGTAATTGTTTTTCGTTGCTCATGGGGGCGTGGAGCATGATCTCCTTGCCGCGGGCGTGGCCGCGCTCGGCCAGCTCGGCACCGTGGGGGGTAAAGGGCAGTACCGCCAGGGTAAAGTCGCCAGGCAGGTCGGCCGCGCGCTGGCCCAGGCGGAGGTTGTAGCCAATATCGTCGATGATGATGGCCAACTGCGCCGCCCCCGCCGGCAGGGCGAGGCAACACAGCAGGCCGAGCAGCCAGAGGGTTTTACGGCTGGGGCTGGTCACTGCCATGGTCGGGCGGGGTGGCGGGGGTGATGCTGATATCCGGCGCTATAGGCAGCTCCGGTTGCTCTGCGGGCGCCGGCTTGAGCGGCGAGGACTGGATAAAAATATGCAGCCCCTTGAGCAGGTTGAGCGCCTCGTGCAGCTGGTTGTCTTCCTTCAGCAACTGGGCGCTGGTGATGCGTTTTTGCTGGCGCGCCCGGCTGTTGCTCTCGTTGCCATCCTTGTGGTTGAGGTGGCCGGCCAAATCCGCCTCGGTGGTGCTTCGCCCCAGGTTGATATCGCCAATCTTGACCCGCTCCACATTCACGTCTGGCTCTATGCCCTGGGCCTGGATGCTGCGCCCCAGGGGTGTGTAGTAGAGGGCGGTGGTGAGCTTGATAGCCCGCTCCTGGCTGATGGGGATTACGGTTTGCACCGAGCCTTTGCCGAAACTGCGGCTGCCCATGATCACCGCGCGCTTGTGGTCTTGCAGGGCGCCGGCGACGATTTCCGAGGCGGAAGCCGAGCCGTCGTTGATCAGCACCACCAGGGGCAGGCCATTGCTCAGGTCGCCCGCTTCGGCGTTGTAGTGGATATTGCTGTTATCCAGACGGCCCTGGGTGTAAACCACCATGCCGCCATCGAGGAAGGCATCGGCCACTTCCACCGAGGCCTGCAACACCCCACCGGGGTTGTTGCGCAGGTCGAGGATCACGCCCTTGGTATTGGGATTTTTCTCCAGCTGCAGGCGCAGCTTCTGCATCATGTCGGTGCCGGTGTTGATCTGGAACTGGGAGATGCGGATATAGAAATAATCGTCCTCCAACAGGCGGGTGCGCACGCTTTGCACCTTGATGATGTCGCGCTCCAGCTCGAAGTCGATAGGCTGGTCGACGCCTTCGCGCATTACCGTGATTTTGATTTTGCTGCCGCGGGGGCCGCGCATCATGTTCACGGCTTTGTTCAGGTCCATACCCTTGAGCGGCTGGTCGTCGATGCGGATCACCACATCGCCGCTGAGGATGCCGGCGCGCGCCGAGGGGCTGTCGTCGATGGGGGTAACCACTTTGACAAAGCCCTCATCCAGGCTCACTTCCAAACCCACACCGCCAAATTCGCCAGAGGTATTGGCCTGCAAATCGGCAAAGGCATTTTTGTCGAGGTAAGCGGAGTGGGGGTCCAGCTCGGCGATCATGCCGCGGATGGCGTATTCCAGCAGCTGGGAATCGCTGATGTCCTCGACATAGCCATTGCGGATCTGGTCGTACACCCGGGTAAAGGTGCGCAGGTCTTCCAGCGGCAACAGCGCCGGCTCCTGGGCGGGCGCGGCAGGCTCGCCCGGCTGGGCAGCGGCAGGTAGCGCCAAGGCCAACAGGGTCAGGCCGAGCGACACAGGTTTACGGGCAGATGTGAGTAACGCGCACAACATGGAATCTCCGCTGGCTTTTCGCCATTGCTATCGCCAATAAGGGGATAGGCCATCAACACTCAAAGAAAAAACCACTTAACCACGCGCCAGCCAGGGGCCCGGATCTATGGGTTTGCCCTGCTGGCGTATCTCAAAGTAAAGCCCATAGCTGGCCTGGCCGCCGCTATTGCCAACCCGGGCGATGGTATCCCCCGCCTTCACCAGCTCGCCGGCCTTGACCAGCAGCGACTGGTTGTGGGCGTAGAGGCTCATAAAGCCCTCGCCGTGGTCGACAATAATCAGCAGGCCGTGGCCACCAAAATAATCCGCAAACACTACCCGGCCGTGGTGCACGGCAATTACCGGGTTGCCCGCTGTGGCGCTGATATAAGCGCCGCTCCAGTTGATTTGCCCGGCAATGCGCGCGCTGCCGAAGCGGTGCACCATGGCGCCCTGGGTGGGCCAGGGCAGGCGCCCTTTGCGTTTGCTAAAGCGCTCGCCGCTGTTGGGCAAGGGCACATAGGCGGGCGACTGGGCAGCGCCCGCCACCTGCTTGGTGACCTGGTTCATCAGCGCCTGCAGGCGGTTGCGGTCCTGCACTGCCTGGCGCAGGCTCTGCTCTTTGGATTTGAGTTGAGCGTTAACCTTGGCCAGCGCCGCCTGGCGCTGGCCATGAAGCTTTTTTAGCTGGTTGCGCTGCGCTTGCAGCTGCCCCTGCAACTCGTCCAGCTGGGCGGTGCGCTCCAGAATCGCCGGGGTGAGGCTGTCGATGCGGGCGATAGTTTCCTGGTAGCCCGCCAGCTTCTGGTTGTGCGCCGCCATAAAGTAGCTGTGGTATTTCATGATGCGGGCGAAATCCGCCGGCGATTCCTGGTTGAACAGCACTTTTAATTCGCTTTGCTGGCCCAGGCGATGGCTGGCGCGCACCTGCTCGGCCATCTGCGCCAGCTGGGTTTGCTGCTGGCGCTCCAGGGCGGCGCGCTCGTCTTCCAACTGGTGCAATTGCTGTTGCTGCTGCTTGAGTTCTTTATTGATCTGCTCGGCTTTTTTTTGCAGCTCGTTAATTTGCTGCTCGGATTTTTCCACCTCTTGCTGCAGCTCGCTGCGCTCGCCCTGCACGGCTTTCAATTGCTTTTGCAAAGCCTCGATATCGCGCTGCAATTTGGCCATTTCCGCCTGGTCATTGGCAGCGGCCGGCAGCGCCAGCAGGGCAGTCAGCAAAGCGTAGAGCGATAGGCGAACAAGTCTGGACATGGCGAGATCTGCACTACAGTGGTGGTTTTAAGGTTAGATTTAGCGATAGCGTAAAAAAACAAAACCCGGATTGCCAGGCAATCCGGGTGCCGGGGTGCAGCTTAGCCTTGCAGGCTGATCAGGTTGCGCCCGGTCATCTCTTTCGGTTGGGGCAGGCCCATCAGCGCCAGCATGGTCGGCGCCACATCCGCCAGGGAGCCGCCGCTGGCCAAAGCCGCTTTGCGCTCGCTGACAAAAATAAATGGCACCGGCAGGGTGGAGTGCTGGGTGTGGGGCTGGCCGGTGTCTTCGTCGAACATTTCTTCCACGTTGCCGTGGTCGGCGGTGATCAGGGCTTCGCCACCGACTTTTTGCACCGCTGCCAGCACCTTGCCCAGGCACACATCAATGGCCTCTACCGCTTTTACCGCTGCATCGAACAGGCCGGAGTGGCCGACCATATCGCAGTTGGCGTAGTTGCAGATAATCGCGTCGTATTTGCCCGACT
>CAMLRI010000004.1 GCA_946482385.1 uncultured Cellvibrio sp. | reverse complement strand
GCATCCACATCGGGATTAACCCGCAGGGACACATGGGCGACCTGGCCTTTTTGTACTGCCACCTGGGACAGCAGCTCCAGCTCCGCTTCCGATTCCACGTTGAAGCAGAAGATGCCGACATCCAGCGCCCGGGCGATTTCCGCCGCACTTTTGCCCACCCCGGAAAAGACTATGCGGGAGGGGTTGCCACCGGCGCGCAGCACCCGCTCCAGTTCGCCGCCGGAGACTATGTCGAAGCCGGCGCCCAGCTTGGCGAGCATGTTGAGTATGGCGAGGTTGGAGTTGGCCTTGATGGCGTAGCAGATCATGCCCGGGTGGCTGCCCAGGGCCTGGGCATAGGCCAGGTACTGCTGGGTAAAGGCCGCGCGGCTGTACACATAACAAGGAGTGCCAAAGCGCTCGGCCACCTGGCTCAGGGGGGTGTCTTCGACGTAAAGCTCACCGTTGCGCTCGGTGAAAAACTGCATGGGGTTGCTCATGGAAATCCTGCACTCAAGCCGCGTGGCGGCGATTAATCGTCATCTTCGGGAGACGTGTTTTCGGGTGAGCCTGACTCTGCACTGGGTGCCGGCTGGTCTGGCTGGGGCAAATAAAGCGGGCCTTTTTGCCCGCAGGCCAACAGCAAGCCACAGAGAAAAAACAGGGCAATCAGGGGCTTCATCGCCGGCTCCCGGTATCAGTGTCAGAGGGTGGTTCAGGGGGTGGAAAGCGGGGCAGTATAACCGCCAAGCCGGTCACAATAAACCCGCGCGCCGGCAGTGGCGGCCGCCGCCAGAAACATCCGTTGGCGATGATAAAAATGCCTTATCCCCCGCAGAGCGGCAAAAAACCTTAGCGGGGGTGGCGCAAACGCAGCGCCGGCAAATAATTTTCCAGGTGTTCGATACTGATGATGGGCTCCTGGCGCGCCAAGACCAGGGTTTGGATCAGCTGGCGCAGCTGCTCCACATGGCTATCCCAGTGCAGCATTTCCAGCAGCTGCCAGGCATCGGCGGCCAGGTCGCAATCGCTGCCGGCGGCAAATTCGCGCATAAAAAAACGCGCCAGGTCGCGCACATCTTCGCGCCGCTCCTGCAGGCCGGGCAGCAGCAGTTCCTCGCACTGCTGCGCCAGCCAGGTTTGCATGGCTAGGCCCACAGACGCATGGCGGCGGCTGAGGCTGCACAGCAGGTGCACATCACCGCTGGCACTGAATACCTGGCGGCGGGCAAAGTAATCGCGCAGCTGGATAAACCCCGCCTCGCTCAGCGCATCCAGGTTGCGCAAAAACAAACTGCCCCCCTTGGCGTAGGTGTAGAGCGATTGCAGGATGCTGAGCACCGCCGACTCCTGCCATTCGCGGCAGTCGGATTCGATAAAGGGCACCATATCGCTAAAGCGCTGGCAGTGCAGGCTGCGCGCGGCAATGATTTTGCCGGTGCCCTTATCGCCGCGAATCACTACCGGGCGCGGCTGCTGCGCCAGTTTTTCGATGCGCAAATCCAGTTGCCGCAGCGCCTGGCTGTGGCCAATCCAATAGGCCTGGTCGCCGTACACATAAATGGCGCGGTAGCGGGTTTGGTAGCGCTTGATGGTGCGCACTATCTCGTCCACCACCCCGAGTAAACCTTGGCTCAGCCGCCCCTCCTGGGCAGCATCACCTAAATCCGAATGGCTGGGGTATGGCTGCGCCAGCAGGTAGCCCAGGCGCTGCCGCTGGTAGTCGATGGGCAGGGTGATGGCGCCGCGGGCATCCAGGCTGTTGTCGGGCACGCACATTAAATCCTGGGAGGAGATGATGAATTCCTCTACCCGCCCGGCAGCGGCTATCTGGATTTGCTGGTCGTCGCTCACCAGCAGCAAATGGCGGTAGCCCTGGTGCGCCACACAGCGCAGGGTGACGGCAATTGTCGCCACCCCCAAACGCTCGGCGGCAGCGCGCAGCACGATTTTGCTGAGGGCGATAAAACTTTTGTTGATAGGCACCCAGTGCGCGCCCGTTTGATGGAGGGAATGCACAGCCTTGGCGACCGGTTTGTGATTGGCCGATGAATAAAAAGCAGAGCCCATAGCAACTACCCCCTAATCTGCAAAGTCGACGGGGTGAATCCCGCAGCAACCTATGGCACTCTATAAGCCCTCGGCGCGCTTGCCCATTACAGCGGATTACACGGTAGGTAACTCGCCGACGAGAAGGACTCCGCTGCTCATGGCCACTTACGGCTGGCCCGCCCATCGCTGACTACGGATACTTCATGGCTTATTTACTGGACCTTGCACACAACCGGCTCTTCCCCCTCGCCACCCACCACACCTTTGGCCGCCTGGCCGCCAGTGTGGACACCTGCATCGACAAGCCCTACGTATCCAAACTGCACGCCGCTATCGAGTGGAACGGCCACCACTGGCAAATCAAACACCTGGGGCTAAATGGCACCTGGGTGAATGGCAAAGCCATCGCCCAGGGCGAAACCCAGGCGCTGCACACTGGCGACAAAATCCATATCGCCGAACAGGGCGACCCAGGTTTTGAAGTGCGCGACCTCACCCCACCTATGGACATGCTCTGGCCGCTCAACCAAAGCGAAGACCAGGCCCAACCCCTGGCGCTGGTGCGCTACCACCTGCTGCCCGACGGCCAACAGCCGGAACTGGCGATTTATTTTGATGAGCGGCAACAGCAGTGGTACCAGGAGCACATAGACCGCGAGGATTCCCGCGCGCCCCTGGGCAACGGCGAACTGGTGCGGATTAACCACCGCGATTGGCAATTTATTAGCGCCCAGGCCTTTGGCCCCACCGAGGCGCGCCCCCAGGCCAGCCACCGGCTGGATGACTACCAGTTTGTGTTTAACCTGAGCCTGGACGAAGAGACCACCGAGCTGCGCCTGGAGCGCGGCGGCCAGGCGCTGGACCTGGGTGTGCGCAGCCACCACTATTTGCTGCTGCACCTGGCGCGCCAGCGCGCCGAAGATGGCGCGCGGGGCCTGGATAGCAAAAGCCGCGGCTGGGTGTACGCCGATGCCCTGGCCACCGAGCTGGGGCTGGATAGCACCCATATGAATATCCAGATCTTCCGCGCGCGCAAACAGCTGGCCGACAGCCTGCCCCATGTGCCGGCGCAGCAGGATGTGCTGGAGCGGCGCGGCGGCAAAATCCGCTTCGGTGGCGACAACATCAAAATCTACAAAGGCGCACAGCTCACCCTGGCAACGCCCGCCGCCAGCCTTGACGCCAGCCCCCAGGCATGAACGACCAGAGCATCCCCCTGCCCGGCGCCATAGGCCACTACCAAATCCTCCAGTTGCTGGGGCGCGGTGGCATGGGCCTGGTGTACCTGGCGCGCGACACCCGCCTCGACCGCCTGGTGGCGATTAAATGCCTGCGCAGCGATTTACTGGAGCCCCACTACCGCGAGCGCTTCACCCGCGAGGCGCTGCTGCTGGCCAAGCTCAACCACCCGCACATAGTGCAAATTTACGATTTTGTCGCCAGCGCTCCCGGCGACAACCCCGAGCAACTGGCGCTGGTGATGGAATATGTGGATGGGCAAAACCTGCACAAACACCTGCGCGAACAACTGGTGCCCATCAGCCAGCGCTTGCAGTGGCTGGCGCAGATCGCTCAGGGGCTGGCGGTGGCCCACGATGCCGGCATCATCCACCGCGATTTAAAAACCGAAAATATCCTGATCAACCAGCGCGGCGAGGCCAAAATCTCCGACCTGGGCATCGCCAAATCCCAGGATTACAGCGCCACCCTCACCGACCATGTGGCGGGCAGCTACTGCTCCATGTCGCCGGAACAGGCCATGGGCGAAGCCATCGACTTTAAGAGCGATTTATTTTCCCTGGGCATACTCGCCTACCAATTGCTGTGCGGCGCCCACCCCTTTGGCGACACCGGCAACAAGCTGCAGATCATGCAGCGCATCATCTCCCACCCGCCCACGCCGCCGGCCAAACACAACCCGGGTTTGCCCGCCGAGCTGGTCGCCCTACTCGGCCAGCTGCTCAGCAAAGACCCGGCCAAGCGCCCCGCCAGCAGCCACTGGGTAGCGGCGCAGTTCGAAGCCTTTACCCGCCTGAACCTGGCGGCCGATAGCTTTAGCGATGAAACCCAGGCCCTGCCCGGCGCCGCGCCAGCGCGACCAACCACCAGCACAGAACCCAGCCACCCCACTTTCGACACCCGCTTTGTGGCCGCGCCCCTGGGTGCGCGCCCGTCGATCTGGCAGCGATTGCAGCGCACCCTGGCCGCCCACGCCCTGGCACTGGGCGCTGGCGCCCTGGGGCTGGTTGCCCTCGGCGGCCTGCTGCTGTGGCAAGCCCAGCCGCCAGCAACCCGCTATGTGGCGGTGCTGCCGCCAACACTGGTGGCCGAGGGCATGGCCGAGGCACAGCAGGCCCTGGTGAAAAGCGCGGTTTACGATGCGCTGCAGCAAAGCGTGATTCGCCTGCAGGGCTACCACCTGATTCCCCAGCAGGAGCTGGCACAGCTGCAGGGCGACCTGGGCGATATACAGCGGGCCACCGCCGCCGATGAACTGATTAGTGCCAGCCTGAACTGCCAAACCACCACCTGCAGCCTGGAGTTGAGCCGGGTTTCCGCCAGCGGCGACGCCGCCCAACCGCGCCTGAGCCTGGCCGGCCGCCGCCAGTTGGATTTGCTGACCGACAACCTGCTATCCCTCTCCAACCTGGTGTTCAGCAACAGCAACCACCTGTTCAACCAAAAGCCGCTACTGCCGTTTAACCCACTCAGCGAGGAAAACTACGCCGCCCTACTGCAAGCCGGTATCAGCTACCGCCACACCGGCGCCAGCGCCGAGCTACTGGCCAGCCTGGATGGGCTGGACCCGGGCACCAAACAGCTCTCGGCACTGCAAACCCTCTATCGCGAAATTTGCCTCGACCTTTACCACCAAACCGCCGAGCGCCAGTGGCTCAACCGCCTGCAAAACCTGCTCGACCAATATGCGCCACGGCAACTGGATTTAGCCTATTGGTACAACCGCTACTACCTGCAAGTAGCCCAGGGCGACGAGGCGCAACTGGCGCACACCCAAGCGCAATTAACCAGCCTTAACGCCAGCCAGGCGGCGCTGCTGGAATTGAACGCCTTTAACATGAGCCAAAAAAATGATTACGCCGCCGCCATTGCCCTGCACCAGCAGGCGCTGAGCCTGCGCAAAACCGCCAGCAGTTATTTTTACCTGGCCAATGCCCACTGGCACCTGGGCAACACCGCCGCGGCCAAGCACAACATCCAACTCTGCCTGGCGTTATTTCCCGATCACTATGAAGCGCGCAGCCTGGAGGGAATGATCCTGCTCACCGAGGGCGACAGCGGCGCCGCCGCGCGCCTGCTGGAACAGCTGAGCCACACCAACCCCAAGGATTTGCACAACCTGGCCAACCTGGGGCTGGCGTATTTTTTGGAGCACCAATTTAGCCAGGCCGCCGGGATTTTTGCCCGGGCAGTGGCACTGGCACCCAATAACGCCGCCCTGCTGCTCAACCTGGCCGACGCCCACAACCTCGACGGCCAAACCGCCCGGGCGCAACAGGCCTACCAACAGTTGATTGCGCAATTAAGCGCAGCAAACGACGCCGAATCCCTGGCGCTGCTGGCCCAGGCCTATGCCCACACCGGGGATTACCGCAATGCCCTGGCCAGCCTGCGGCAACTGGAGCGGATGGATGGCGACCGCGCGGAAACCTTTTACACCGCCAGCATTATCAACACCCTGGCGGGCAATAATGTCGCGGCCATTTTTAATGCGGAGCAAACCCTGAAAGCGGGCATGAGCGCGAGCTGGTTTAGCTTTGCCTGGTTTGACCGCTTGTGCGAACAGGCCGGGTTTGTGGCATTGCTCGGGCAATATCAAGCACCGGAGCGGTGCAGCGGAATAAGCAACGGGGAAGATAGCGGGAAGGAAAGCGCACCTAATCCAGTAACGGGATTAGGTGCGGGGTTTTAATTAAGGGCGACGGGTCAAAATGCGCGGGTCTTGCGATTCGTAAATCGACACATAGCCATTTAACGCATCGGTGAAAGACGCCACAAACCCGAAGGGAATTTGCTCGGCGGAATCTTCCAGTACATGCATGTAAACCACCAGGGTGAAGCCGTTGTCGATAATGTCGACACTGATGTCATTATCCGGATCGGCATCGGCATGGTCGGTGGCAACGCCGCCCAGGGCAAAGCGCCAGGTGCCTTCGTCCGCCGGGTTTTGCTGGATGCTGATCACCAGCACCGCGCGCTCCAACTGGCGCTCCAGGGCCACCGGGTTTTCCGGAAACACCACCGTAATAGATTCCAAATCCAGGCTGCTGCCCTGTTCGGTAAATTGCCAATCCCCCGGTCCCATGGGCGTGGGCATGGCTGGCATCAAATTAAAAAACTTAATCACCTGGCCACCGCTGGGCACATTGATGGTGAGGTTGTTTTCGGTGAGCAGTTTGGTGGATTTTTTCACGGTTTTTTTGCCGGCTGCCTCGGCTTTTTTACTGACAGCTTTTTTACTAACGGTTTTTTTAGCTTCAGAGTTTTTTGCGCTGCTTTTGCTACTGGTTTTCTTTTTTTCTGCTGCCATAGCGACAATTCCTGTGATGAAGGTAACAGTGATTTAAGGGCTGTGTAGAGCGCGTTAAAACTGGTAGCTAGCCGATACACCCAGGGTGCGCGGGCGGGTGACATAATCAAACTGCCCGCGCTCGCCGTAAAACTCATCGCTGCGGCCACCGGTAATTGCACGTTCGTTAGCGATATTAGTTGCGAAGGCGCCCAGGCGCCAATTACGCAGTATTACATCCAGGCGCGCATTGGCGGTGGTGTAGGCATCCAGGCGGCGGTAGTTGTAGAACTCATCGTTAAGCGCGGTGTAAGCATCGCCAATACGGTTGAGGCTGAACTGCGCCTCCAGCTTGGCATCGCCCAATGCCTGGCGGTAGTCCAGGCCGATGCGGTAATACTGCTCGGGGCTGCCGGGCAGGCGATCGCCCTGGTAGGCAGTTTCGGCGCCGCCCAACACACCCGCCACTGTGCGGGTTAACTCAGCCTTTTGGTGGGTGTAATCCAGCGACAAGCCCCAGCGCTGGCTAAGGGCGACCTCCGCTTCCAGTTCCAGGCCGCGGCTGCGCGCTTGCTGGCCGTTAAAGGTGGCGCCGTACCAGTCGCCATCCACTTCCACATAATTGCTGAGCTGTATGTCGTCCCACTCCATCTGGAACAGGGCGGCACCTAACTGCAGGCGCTCGCCCCACCAGCTGCCGCGGGTGCCCAGCTCGTAGTTGATCACTGTGTCGGGGTCGTAAAACACATGGCTGTCGGCAGTGGCGGGCAAGGGGTTGGCGCCGCCGCGGCGGAAGCCTTCGCTCACAGTGACATACACCTGCTGCTGATCGTTCAGGCGGTAGCGGCTGCTGATCTTGCCCAGGGCACCTGTGTGCTGGTCATCGCCCTGGAGGCAATCCAGGGGTATTTCCGTTTCGCCATCATCCAGGGGGAAAAAGGCCGAGCAGACTTCCACCTGGTCGTCGTAGCGGAAATGGCGCGCGCCCAGGGCCAGCTCCCACTCGGGCAGCAGGTCGTAGGCCAGCTCGCCGTAGGCGGAGGTTTCCTTGAGGCGCTGCTCCTGCAGGGCGACATAATCCAAATCAAAGGGGCGGTTTTCGCCCATAAACTCGCCAAAGCCGGGCACCAGATCCAGGGTCAGTACATCCAGCTCATCGCGGCTCACAAACACGCCCGCCAGCCAGCGCCAGGGCTGGTCGCTGTCGGATACCAGGCGCAGCTCGGCGCTGTCTTTGTCCACCTCCACCTCGCTGCCGGTCATGGCCAGCAAATCCGGGTAGTCGGTGTAATAGGGGCCATAAATCTCATCGAGCATAATCAGATAATCGGTTTGGTCGGCGATCAGCTGGCTGTCGTAGCTGTAGCGGTTGAGGCTGGCGCTGAGTTTGGCGCCGCTCAGTTGGTAATCCGCATCCAGGGCATAGAGCTTCAACTCGCCCTCCATCGGCTGGGCAAAGCGGTGCGCCGCCTGGTAGTCGCCACCGGTGAAGCTTTTGTTATCCGCCTGGCGGTCGTCCACTTCCAGTTCCTGGTAGTGGATGCTGCCAGTGAGGGAAAAATTCTCGCTCGCCTGCCACAGGGCGCCCAGGCGCGCGGCATCAGTTTGGTCGCCGTTGATATCCTCCGCCGGGCCGGTGAGGAAATAGTCGTTGTCGATAAAGCCCTGGTTCTCGCTTTGGCTGAGCATCACCCGCAGCGCGAGGCTATCGCTCAGGGGGGCATTGGCCACCAGTTCTGTGTCGTAATTCAGGCCATGGCTCTCGCGGGTTTGCGACAGGCTGGCGCCCAGGCGCAGCGTTTCCTTACCCAGCTCCGGCTTGGCGGTGACATAGCGCACCAGCCCGCCGATCGAGGCATTGCCATAGAGGGTGCCCTGGGGGCCGCGCAGCACTTCCACCTGCTGCAAATCTTTCAGCACCAGGGCGGGCGGCACAAAAAATCCCTGCAGGGGAATATTGTCGATATAGCTGGCCACCAGGCCGCCATCGCCGCCCAGTTCGTTATCGCCCACTTCATCAAAACGCAGGCCGCGGATCACCAAGCCAGCGGAATTGCGCGCCCCGGCATCCAACACCCTTAACCCCGGCACCTGGGGCGCCAGCTCCGCCAGGCTGTTGATGCCTTGCAAGCGGTTCACCACAGTGACGGCGGCGGATACCTCCTGCAGCGCTTGGTCGCGCTTGGTGGCTGTCACTACGAGTTCCTCCACTGGCGCCACAGGTGCAGCCAGGGCGGGCGCGGCCAACAGGGGCAGCAATAAAGCGAGAGGGCTAAGGCAAAAAGGCAGCGAGCGGTGCAAAGGGGTCAATATATTCATGGCGCTAGATGAGGTCCGAGGCTGGTGAATGGTCATCAATAATTCTTATAAGCAGGCGATACGATAAAACCAAAGCGATACTATAAAACTTAAGCGCCTGGGGCTACCTCAAATCGCGCCGGCTGTAAGGCGCGGGATAATTTAACTTCTACTCCTGCCATCCACCCCTTATAGTCTCCGCCCAGCCCACCCGGAGCACCCCGCCAGGCGCTCCACCACAAGGAGACCCACCATGCCCCTCAAGGCAGTTTTGTTTGACCACGATGGCACCCTTGCCGATTCCGAACAGGTGCACTGCCAACTCTGGCAGCAGGTACTGGCACAGTACGACATTCCCCTGACCCAGGCCGATTACGAGGCCTACTACTCCGGCATTCCCACCCTGGAAAACGCCCGCGACCTGCTGGCCCGCTACCCATTGCCACTGGCGGCGGCGGATTTGGCCGAACAAAAAAACCAGGCCACCCGCGCCTATTTGCACAGCAATGCCTTCCCGCTGATGCCCGGCGCCCAGGCGGCGGTGGAGCATTTTCACCAGCAGGGCTTAACCCTGGCGGTGGTGACAGGTTCAGCGCGCCCCTTTGTGGAGCGTACCCTCAGCGCCCACCGCCTGGACGGATTTTTTAGCGGCCTGGTGGGGCGCGAGGATGTCACCCACAGCAAGCCCGCCCCCGACTGTTATCTGCTGGCCCTGGAGCAACTGAGTATCAGCGCCAGCGATGCCATCGCCATCGAGGACACCGAACACGGGGTGCAGGCCGCCGTCGACGCCGGCATCCGCTGCTTTGCGGTGCGCAATGCCCTGTCCCAGGGGCACGACTTTAGCCGCGCCCAGCACAGTTTTAATTCCCTGAACGAACTATTGGCCTGGTTCCGGGCTAATCCGTTCTAAGCAGCCCCCCTGTCGCCACTGGTGGCAGGGGTATTTTGCGCGCATCATATTTCTACCCCGCACTGGCGGAAAAATCCCGCCCCAATCGTCTAGCCACTGAGGATCTCTCTGTATGGCGAGCCAAGATGTCTAATAACGAAACTAATAACGAAAAAATCACCCAATTGTTTGTGTCCCTGCGCTCCAGCCTGGCGCGGGCGGTATCGCGCATAGTGCCGCCCAAGGAAATTGAGGACATAGTGCAGGAAACCTATGTGCGCATTTGCCAGGTAGAAAACGCCGAGGACATACGTTTTCCGCGCTCCTTCATGCTCAAAACTGCCAGAAACCTGGCCTTTGATTACCTGAAGCGCGCCGAAACCCGCCTCACCACCAGCATGGACGAAGACCCGGAACAGGAGTGGGAGGAGCTGACCAGCCTGGGCGACGACACCTTTGACCGGGTGGCCGCCAAGCGCGAGTTCAGCGATTTTTGCGAGGCCGTGCGCCAGCTGCCGCTGCAGTGTCGCAAGGCCTTTGTCCTGAAAAAAGTGTACGGCTACTCCCAAAAAGAGATCGCCCAAAGTTTGAATATCAGTGAGAACACCGTGGAAAAGCATATAGCGACCGGCATCAAACGCTGCGCCCAAATGATGGCCGCCCATGGCCGCGCGCAAGGGCAAAAAACCCTGCGCGAGGAGGATGTGGCATGAGCAAGGTAATTGAACTGCCCAACCGCGAGCAGGTGTACGACCAGGCCAGCCTGTGGATCGCCCGCCTCGACCGGCAGCTGAGCAGCGCCGAAGAGCAGGAGCTGCGCCTCTGGCTGGCAGCCCACAGCTACCACCGCCAGGTATTCCTGGAAATGGCCGAGTTGTGGGACAAAATGGACAGCCTGGCGCGCCTGGCCGACCTCTTCCAGGCACCACAACAGGCGCCGCAAATTCCCCGCCAACCCCAGCGCCGCCTGGCCAGTTTTGCGGTAGCCGCCTGCCTGGCCCTGGCCGCCTTTGCCCTGGTGATCAACACAGGTGCATTGCAGCAATGGCTGCCCGGTCAACAAGTGCTAATGGAAGCCGTGTACGAAACCGCCCTGGGTGAGCAGCACCAGGTGCAACTGCCCGATGGCTCCCAGCTAACCCTGAACACCAACAGCCGCGCGCGGGTGACCTACACCGCCGGCACCCGGGTGTTCCATTTGGAGCGCGGCGAATTGAACATAGAAGTCGCCAAAGACCCGCAGCGCCCCCTGAGCGTGGTGGCCGGCAACAAAATAGTTCAAGCCATAGGCACAGCGTTTAATGTGCGCATCCACAACGAGCGCGAAGTGGAGCTGCTGGTCACCCACGGCAAGGTGCGCGTCGCCCAGGCCGCTAGCGCCAAGGCCGCACAAACGCCCGAGCGATTGCCGGAAACCGCCCTGGCACTCACCCAGGGCGAAAAAATCCTGCTCGGCAGCGCCCAGCCGCAAGTGGCCAAGGTCGACCCAGTAGCCATGGAAGCCGAGCTGAGCTGGCGCAGCGGCAATTTGGTGTTCCGCGGCGAAACCCTGGAGCAGGCGCTGCAGGAAATCAGCCGCTACACCTCTATCCAATTTGATATACAAGACGACAAGCTCAAACAAAAACGCATCGCCGGTATGTTCAAGGCGGGCGATATGGATGGCCTGTTAACCGCACTGGATCAAAACTTCCAAATTCGCTATCAGCGCCTCGGCAACCAGCGCGTGCGTTTGTCGGCGCGGTAAATTTTTTTCTCCCCTGTTCGCAGCAACTATGGCGGACAAATTCCTGGCGCATGTTTCTTTACATGCGCCTTTTTTATTTATCCGCCTCTTTATTTATACGCCTCTTTATTTATACGCCTCTTTAATTTATTCGCTTCTATCTATTTTTCTGCGGCTTTTATTTATCTACCGCTGTTATTTATCTAGCGACAAGCCAACCCTATAAATTGACTTTGGCGCTCCGCTCAACTATTCCTAAGCTAGCAGCCACAAGTCATAAGGACTAAAAGACTTGTTGCGCCACCACTAAAGCGCTAACCTCCTCGCGCTGGCACAAAAACACACAGTGCTTCATAACTAGAATAAACACTACCTAGCAGAATCTCCTCGATGACATGGCGGAAAAAAAATATCAGCTCGTCTATCCAACACGCGAATAAAAAATTCGCGGCTGGGGTTAACGGCCAATTACTTCATCCTCTGCTCTTCAGCGTGTTATTGGGCGCCTCTGCCCAGTGCTGGGCAGCGGGTATTTCCACCCAAGTAATTGCGTTCGATATTCCTCAGAAACGAGCTGATCTCTCTCTCACGGAATTTGCCAAGCAAGCCAATATCACCCTGATTTTTCCTTACGATCAGGTGAAGGATGTAGTCACTAATCCCTTGCAAGGCGAATACACCATCGAAGAAGCCGTGCGGTTATTGTTAGCCGGCACTTCACTCCAGGTGAATGTTGATGAGAAAGGTCTCCTGACTATTACGACTGAAGAGTCAAATGAGGAGATGGATTCAATGCATCATAAAAATAAATTATCGGGAGCCATAATCGGCATCATGGCATCCATGGCCGGCACAGGTGTGCAAGCCCAGGATACTGGCAGCGCTCCAGCAGTAGAAGAAGTCATGGTCACCGGCATCCGCGGCAGTTTGCAGCGCTCTATGGATGTCAAACGCGCTTCCGGCGGCGTAGTCGACGCGATTTCGTCGGAAGACATAGGCAAGTTCCCCGACACCAACCTGGCGGAATCCCTGCAACGTATTACCGGTGTGTCTATCGACCGCTCCGGCGGTGAAGGCCAATTAATTACCGTGCGCGGTTTCGGCCCGGAATTTAACACCGTATTAATCAACGGCCGGCAAATGGCCACCGAAAACCTGACCCGCGCCTTTAGCTTCGATACAGTCGCATCGGAATTGGTAAAAAGCCTGGAGGTGCACAAAACTTCCACCGCCACCACCCAATCCGGTGGCATAGGCTCTACCGTTAACGTCACCACCGCGCGCCCCTTTGATATCGGCGGCTTTAAAGTAGCCGGCAGTGCCAAAGCGGCCATGGAAGAAAACAGCGAAGAAACCACCCCGCAGTTTTCCGGTTTGATCAGCAACACTTTTAACGACGACACCCTGGGCGTGTTGTTGGCGCTGTCCCATCAAGAGCGCGACACCCGTTTGAACCAGGCGCAAATGGACGGCTGGCTGGAGAACGTGGGTATCCCCACCGAGGAATTAAATGGCGGCGCCGGTGTACCCGAAGGCACCACCATTTTTTCACCGCGCAACTACGACAGCAAAGTCACCTTTGAAGAGCGCACCCGCACCAACGCCTCGCTGGTATTGCAATACGCCGCCAGCGATAACCTGACCCTCACCAGTGATTTCATTTATTCCGATTTTGATGTGGAAACCAATGCCCTCTCCTACGGCCACTGGTTCACCGCACCCAATATCGAAAATGCCGTTACCGATGAAAACGGCACAGTGATCGACCTGTATCAGGAAGTGGGTTTGGCGACCGACATGCACGCCAAAAAATTCGATCGCCTCACCGAAACCACCATGTTTGCGGTTAACGCCGACTGGCAGGTAAACGACAAACTCAATCTGAATTTTGATGTGAGTGTTTCCGAAGCTGAGCGCGCTGCCAACAATGGCCGCGGCGACCAGTTGTCGCTGATTGGTTACGCCAACCGCGTGCGCTTCCAGGTGGATGACAATATCCTGCCCTGGATGAGCGAATTCGCCGAGGCCAACCCCAATATTTACTCCGGTCAGCAAGAGCTGGATGGCACCGCCTATCTCGACCCTTCCGATCCAGATTATGAAGCGCCGGACGGTGTTTCCGACCACCTGGATACCGCCAACAGCCGCGCTCACGTAATGCTGCGCCGCGGTTGGGCCGTGAACGATGAAGTGCAACAATTCAAGATGGACGGCACCTGGGACGAAGACAGCGGCAGCGGCCTGGTGAAAGTGAAATTCGGCGCTATGTACTCTGCCGAAGACAAAGCCCTGGAGCGCTGGGACAACGAAGGTGTGGGCATCCACTGTACCTACTGCGGCTACCCGGATTCACCGGTAATCCCCGCCGACATGCAATATGTGTTTGATGCCGGCAGCGATTTCTTAAGCGGCGTTAGCGGCAGCGGCCGTATGCCCACCCAGTGGTTGGCGCACGATGGCGAAGCTCACTTTGCCTATTTGGAAAGTGTCAGCGGTTTGAATTTTGATGCCGTGAAGCGCGACAACTCCTTTGTGGTCAGCGAAGACACACTGGCGTTTTATCTGGAATCAGAATTTGCCGGCGAACTGAGCGGCATGCCGATTTCTTCGATTGCCGGTGTGCGCATGGAATCCACCGATGTAACAGTTAACGGCACCGAAGCACCTGTATCCGGCCTGCGCATCCTCGACGAAACCGAAATGCTCGCCGAGTACGGTGCCAAGCAGGGTATTAATGTCGACAACAGTTACGACGCCATACTGCCCAACTTCAGCATCAAGCTGGATATCACCGATGACATGGTAGTGCGCATGGGTGCATCCAAAACCCTGACCCGCCCCACGCTCACCAGCATGGCGCCCGTTACTGTGATCACCACCACCCGCCAGGGCGGCGACCTGCGTTCCACCAGTGGTAACGCCGCACTCAAGCCCTTCGAATCGGATAACTTCGATTTGTCCTGGGAGTGGTACTACGACGACGCCAGCTATATGTCGGTCGGTTACTTCAAGAAAAACGTCGCCAACTTTATTGTGAACACCCTGGCCGACAAAACGTTTGAATTGCCCAACGGCTCGCTGCTGCGCGACCCATCCACTGGTGATGACACAGGTGCTGCGGATGATGCCGATGCGGTAGCCGTGTTCAAAAACACTATCCCCATCAACGGTGAAACCGCCACTGTGGACGGCCTGGAAATGGGCCTGCAACACACCTTCGGCGAAACCGGCTTTGGCATGATGGTTAACGCCACTCTGGTGGATAGCGATGCGGAACTCGACCCAGCCGATGTTACCCAGGTGTTTGCCCTTACCGGCCTGAGCGATTCCATGAACCTGGTGGGATTCTACGAGCAGGGCCCGGTGCAAATCCGTTTGGCTTACAACCAGCGCGGCGACTTTGTGCAATCGCTCACCCAATCCAACGGCAATGGCCCCACCATTGTGGAGGATTACGAGCAGTGGGATCTGAGCGCCAGCTACGACATCACCGATGAAATCACCGTGTTCCTCGAAGGCATCAACCTCACCGAAGAATACGTGCACAAACGCGGCCGCTACTCCAACCAACTGCTGTTGGTGGAAGACAGTGGTCGTCGCTGGGCACTGGGTGTACGCGCCAGTTTCTAAGTTGGCAAGAATCGGAATCTAATTTTGTACATGCTTATCTCGCCATAAGCTAGGCTTGGCCGCTGTGCTGGCAACAGTCAGCGGCCCTTTTTGCCTTAGCATTTACGCAAGAACCCTGAACAATAATGGCTGCGCGCAACGCAGGTTAATGCAGGTTATTGTTGAGTGTTTTTAACCAAGGGTATAACGATATGAATAACCAACCCATTCGCTCTATTGTGATTGTCGGCGGCGGCACTGCCGGCTGGCTCACCGCGGGCCGCATAGCGGCGCAACACCAGTGCGCCAGCGACGGCCATATCCGCGTTACCCTGGTGGAATCGCCCAACATTCCCATTATTGGCGTGGGCGAAGGCACCTGGCCCACCATGCGCAGCACCCTGATGAAATTGGGCATTAGCGAAACAGATTTTATTCGCGAGTGCGATGCCAGTTTTAAACAGGGCGCCAAATTTGCGCGCTGGGTCGATGGCTCTGCCGATGATTTTTATTACCACCCGCTGATGCTGCCGCAAGGCTTTGGCAAAACCAATATGGCCGGCCACTGGCAATGGCAAAAACAACAGGGGCAAATGCCGCAATCGTTTTCTGCCGCCAGCTGCGTGCAGGAGGCCATTTGCGAGCGCGGCCTGGCCCCCAAGCTAATCACCACCCCGGAATTTTCCGGCGTGGCCAACTACGCCTACCATTTAAACGCCGGCAAGTTTTCGCAATTTTTGCAACAGCACTGCTGTGCCAAATTGGGAGTGAAACATGTGCTGGCCGATGTGGTGCGGGTTAACAGCGCCGCCAATGGCGATATCGCCTCGGTGACCACCGCGCAAGCCGGCGATATTCACGGCGATTTATTTATCGACTGCACCGGATTTTCCTCGCTGCTGCTGGGCCAACACCTGCAGGTGCCCTTTGTCGATTGCAGCGATGTGCTATTTATCGACCGCGCCCTGGCGGTGCAAATCCCCTACGACAGCGCCGATGCGCCCATCGCCTCCCACACCATTTCCACCGCACAAACTGCCGGCTGGATTTGGGATATAGGCCTGCACCACAGGCGCGGCATTGGCCATGTGTACTCCAGCCGCCACACCAGCGAAGAGCGCGCCCTGGAAGAATTGCAAGCCTACATTGGCCCGGCCTTTGCGCAGGCCAATATCAAACGCATTGCCATTCAGTCTGGCCACCGCCAACAATTTTGGAAAAACAATTGTGTGGCCGTGGGTTTGTCTGCCGGCTTCCTCGAACCCCTGGAAGCTTCGGCATTGGTATTGGTGGAATTGTCGGCGAGCATGATTGCCGAACAGCTGCCCGCCAGCCGCGCCATTATGGATATTACCGCCAAGCGCTTTAACGAAACCTTCCACTACCGCTGGGCGCGCATTATTGATTTTTTAAAATTGCACTACATCCTCAGCAAGCGCAGCGACAGCCAATTTTGGCTCGACAACCGCGACCCGGCCACAATCCCCACGAGCTTGCAGGAGCTGATGGCGCTGTGGCGCTACGACACCCCCGGCGACCAGGATTTCACCAGCAACAACGAAGTCTTCCCCGCCGCCAGCTACCAATATGTGCTCTACGGCATGGGTTTTGAAACCGATATGCGCTACAGCCCGCAGCGTTTGCACGACAGTGCTATGGCGGCGGAACAGTTCAGCAAGAACCAAAAAAATATCGCCCAGCTGCTGCAAAGTTTGCCCAGCAACCGCGAGTTGATTAATAAAATTTGCGCCTATGGCCTGCAGCCCATTTAAGGTTGCAGGCAATTTAACCCGCGCGCCCAATAACAATTGATAACCCTTGTGCGAGATACCCCATGAACCAATTTGTTGCCCTGCACCCGCAAGCCCACCAGCAACTGCGTGTCGACAGCCGCCTGATTGAAGCCCAGGGCGCGCAGCAGCGCCTGGTGCCCGTGGTGCTGAGTGAATTTTTAAAACTGGTGGTGGATTACCCCATAGTCTTTACCAAAAGCGCCGACACCGGCCGCTTTGTCTGCGCTGCCCTGCTGGGGTTTGATGAGCGCGAAAATTTATTTTGGCAACAGGAGCAGTGGCAAAGTATTTATGTGCCCCTGCATATCCAGCGCCAGCCGTTTTTTGTGGGGGAGGAGCAGGGGCAAACCCTGGTGTGCATGGATCAGCACAGCCCTTGTTTGTCGCGCGAACAGGGCGAGCTGCTGTTCACCGCCCAGGGCGAGGAAACCCTGTTTCTGCAACAAGCCAAAGCCATACTGGCCGAATTGGTAAAGGGCGAACAGGAAACCCAGGCGTTTATCAATCAGCTGTTGCAATTCAACCTGCTCACGCCCATGGCCTTGGAGATCAGTTTTGCCAATGGCCAATCCACCCGGGTGCAAGGGCTGTACACCATCGACGAAGCGCGCCTGGCGATGCTCAGCGATGAGCAGCGGTTAGAATTGCACGCCCTGGGCTACTGGCAGCCGATTTACACACTGCTCGCCTCCCTCGGCCAGATTTACGCATTGATCCACAAAAAAAATGCCCGCCTCGCCCCACAGCAATAAGCCGGCGTCCGAGCTGCACTGGCTGGGCACAGAGCGCAGCCCCCTGCTGATTCTGGATGATTTTTTTCCCTATCCGGAACAGCTGCTGCAACAAGCAGAAGAGGGCGCGCCCTTTGCGGCGCAAACCAGCGATTACTACCCGGGCCTGCGCAAACCCGCCAGCGCCGACTACAGCGCCTTTGTGCAAGCGCAGTTACCCATGTTGTTGCAGGATTATTTTTCCCTGGCGGGGGATGCCCAGCCGCGCATCAGCCTCTGCGCCTTTTCCCTCACCACCACCGCGCAACACCAATTGCACCCCATGCAGTGCGTACCCCATGTGGATGCCCAGGACGAGCGGCAATTCGCCCTGGTGCATTATTTGTGCGGCAGCGAGTTCGGCGGCACCGGCTTTTATCGCCACCGCGCCAGTGGCTTCGAGCGTATTACCCACGCGCGCCTCGGCCAGTATTTCCCGCAACTGCAACAACAGCTGCGCACCCAGGGACGCAGCCTGGCCGGCTATATGCGCGGCAGCAATGATCTCTTCGAACAAATCGGCGCCGTGGAAGCGCGCTTTAACCGCGCCATCCTCTACCCCGGCAACCTGCTCCACTCGGGGCTGATCAACACCAGCCAGGGCCTGCCGCGCGACCCGCGCCGCGGCCGCCT
>CAMLRI010000003.1 GCA_946482385.1 uncultured Cellvibrio sp. | reverse complement strand
GCTCGTGGGCGTGGATGGCGGCGCTCTGGGCCTCCAAGCGGCCCTTGAGGATACGGTTGTGGTAGGACAACAAACCCAGTACCAGCAGCGCCAGGGCACCCACCACCAGCGGCAGCAGCCACAGCGGGAACACCTCCACCGGCTGGTGGTGGAGCCACTTCTGGCTGAGGCGGGTCATCTCCTCCTCGCTAATCAATTCCAGTGCCTGGTTGATGGCGTCCAGCTGCGCCTGGTTGCCCTGGGCCACGGCGGCGTGCAGCGGGCGCGAGTAGAGCACCGTTAGCACCCGGAAGTGGTCGGGGCTGGTGAGCTGGTCGAGGTAGTACATGCCCACCGGGTAGTCGGCCACAAAGGCGTCCACTTCGCCCCGGGTCGCCGCCTCTATCAACGCAAGGTTATTGGTGTAGGTGCGCAATGGCAGCTGCGGGTGCTGCAGGCGCATAAACTCCTCTTCAAAACCGCCGGCGGTAATGCCTATGGCCTCCGGCTCCAGCTCGTCCAGGGCGATCACCCAGTGGAGTTTTTTGGCGTTGATAAACAGCGCCGTGCGCAGTTGCCACAGGGGGCGGGAAAAATCCAGGTAGGTCTGGCGCTCGGGGGATTTCAGCAGGCCGCCGTGGACGCTGTAGTGGGAGCCTTTCACCTGCTCCAAAGTCTGCTGCCAATCGAGCAGCTCAAACTGCACCTGGCGACCGGTTTTGCTGCCGATCAAGCGCCATAAATCCACCAGCAACCCCTGGGGTTCGCCCTGGCGGTCGCGAAAGGCCAGGGGCGCCCAGCTGTGATCCTGCACCACGTGCCAGCCATTCACCTGGGTGCTGAGGTCGATCGGGCGGCTGGTTTCCTCGCCATGGCCCGGCAGGCTGAACAGCAAAAGCCACAGCAGCCAGCGCCATGGCTGGGCTAGCAAACGCGCAGGCTGTGTCGCAGGCTGTGTCATGAAAAATCTCGGGAAGGCAGGCGGCCGGGCGCCCGCTTAATCGGCATCGCCCAGGCAGATGTCGGCCAGGTAGGCGTCTTTCAACTTGACGTAATTGTTAGCAGAGTAGCTGAAGAATTGCCGCTCGCTATCCTTGAGCGGGCGCACCTGCTTCACTGGCGCGCCCATATACAAAAATCCCGACTCCAGGCGCTTGCCCGGCGGCACCAGGGAGCCGGCACCAATCACCACCTCGTCCTCCACCACCGCGCCGTCGAGCACTGTCGAGCCTATGCCGATCAACACCCGGTTGCCGATGCTGCAGCCGTGCAGGCACACCGAATGGCCCACCGTCACCTCATCGCCAATGGTCAGCGGGTGGCCGGCGGGGTTGTAATCGCTGGCGTGGGTGATGTGCAGCACCGAGCCATCCTGCACACTGGTGCGCGCGCCTATGCGGATGCGGTGCATATCGCCGCGGATTACCACACAGGGCCACACCGAGGAATCATCGCCAATTTCCACATCGCCAATCACCACGGCCGATGCATCGACAAACACATTGTCGCCCAGGCGGGGCAACAGACCTTGAAAGGGGCGAATCGCGCTCATACAGAATCCTCATTCAGATTGCGGTGTATGATACGCAAACCCCGCTGCATTTTCCCCCGGAGCTTTTGTTTATGACCAACCCGCTGTTGCAACCCCACCGCTTGCCGCCCTTTAGCCAGATCCAACCCGAGCATATAGAGCCGGCCATCCGCCAGCTGCTCGACGAGGGGCGCGCCCAGCTGCAGCAGTTATTGGCCAACCTGGATACCCCCAGCTGGGACACACTGGTCGCCCCCCTCGAAGCCCAGGGCGACAAGCTCGACCAGGCCTGGGCGCCGGTCAGCCACCTCAACTCGGTGGCCAACAGCGAGGCCCTGCGCCAGGCCTACACCACCTGCATCGGCCTGCTCACCGACTACAGCACCGAGTTCAGCCAGAACGAATCCCTCTACCGCGCCTACCAGCAACTGGCCGACAGCCCCGCCTATGCCCAGCTGAACCAAGCCCAGCGCCAGGCCATAGACAACGCCCTGCGCGATTTCCGCCTCGGCGGCGTGGCTCTCAACCAGGCCGACAAAAAACGCTATGGCGAGATCCAAAAGCGCCTGTCGGAGCTATCCACCCAGTTTTCCAACAATGTCCTGGATGCCACCCAGGCCTGGTACAAGCAATTTGACGACGCCCAAGCGCTGGCCGGCCTGCCCGATTCGGCCCTGGCCCAGGCCGCCCAGGCGGCCGCGCAAAAAAACCTGCCCGGCTATGTGGTCACCCTGGATTTTCCCTCCTACTACGCGGTGATTATGTACGCCGACAACCGCGCCCTGCGCGAGGAAATCTATCGCGCCTACACCACCCGCGCCTCCGCCCTGGGCTGCAAGGCCGACGGCTCCCCGGCGGCGGAATGGGACAACACCGGCATCATCGCCGAGACCCTGGCCCTGCGCCATCAACTCGCCCAGCTGCTCGGCTTCAACAACTACGCCGAGCGCTCCCTCGCCAGCAAAATGGCGGAATCGCCGCAACAGGTGCTGCACTTCCTGAATGAGCTGGCCAGCAAATCCAAACCCTTTGCCGAGCGCGATTACGCCGAACTTAAAACCTTTGCCGCACAGCAGGGCTGCAGCGACCTGCAAGCCTGGGACACCAGCTACTACAGCGAAAAACTGCGCGTCGCCAAGTACGCCGTATCCCAAGAAGAATTGCGCCCCTACTTCCCGGCCGAAAAAGTCATCGCCGGTATGTTCGAGGTAGTGCAGCGGTTGTTTGGCATAGAAGTCAAAGCGCAAAGCCAATTCGACAGCTACCACCCGGATGTGCGCTTCTACCAGATCGAAAAAAATGGCAGCACCATCGCCAGTTTTTATTTGGACATCTTCGCCCGCGACAAGAAAAAAGGCGGCGCCTGGATGGCCGACTGCCGCGTGCGCCGCAACACCGGCAGCGGCGTGCAATTGCCCGTGGCCTTTTTAACCTGCAACTTCACCCCGCCGGTGGGCGACACGCCATCGCTGCTCACCCACGACGAAGTCACCACCCTGTTCCACGAATTCGGCCACGGCCTGCACCATATGCTCACCCAAATTGATGTCGCCGCCGTCAGCGGTATCAACGGCGTCGCCTGGGACGCGGTGGAGCTGCCCAGCCAATTTTTGGAAAACTGGTGCTGGGAACCGCAGTCCATACCGCTCATCTCCGGCCACTACCAAAGCGGAGAACCTCTGCCGCAAGCGCTGCTGGATAAAATGCTCGCCGCCAAAAATTTCCAATCGGGTTTGCAAATGATCCGCCAGCTGGAGTTCTCGCTGTTCGATTTCCTGTTGCACGCCAACTACAACCCGGCCGCCCCCAAAACCGCACAGCAAGTGCTAAACGAAGTGCGCGACCAGGTGGCTGTGATCAAACCGCCCGTTTTCAACCGCTTTGAAAACAGCTTCAGCCATATTTTTGCCGGCGGTTACGCCGCCGGTTACTACAGCTACAAATGGGCCGAAGTGCTCTCTGCCGATGCCTACTCGCGCTTTGAAGAAGAGGGCATTTTCAACCGCGCCACCGGCGAAAGTTTTTTGCAGGAAATATTGCAGCAGGGCGGCAGCCAGGCACCTATGGCCCTGTTTAAAAACTTCCGCGGCCGCGAACCCCAAATAGACGCGCTGCTGCGCCACAGCGGCATCACCGGGGAGGCAGCCTAATGGCCTACAGCACCAAACGCCGCTTTGTCGCCGGCGCGGTCTGCCCGCGCTGCTCGGAAATGGATAAATTGGTCGTCTACAACGAGGACGGCAAAGACTACCGCGAATGCGTCGCCTGCGGTTACAAAGACGAAATGCGTTTCAAACCCCAGGCGCGCGAACTGGAAACCCGCGTTAACCAAACCGAGGAAGACAAACAAGATGCGGTGCAGGTAGTCACCATTCTGCCCTTTCCCGGCGAGCGCGAATGACGCAAAAAAACCATCGCCAGTGATCTGATGGCGCCAGCGGGCCGAATAATAAGCTAACCGCTGGCAAGCCCATAAATCACCCCATTAATTTCCGCACAAACCCGCATCATTAAGACCTCTCGGTCAACAGAATTTCACAATGGCCGCGCACACTGCACCCTTTTAGGGATTTTTTTGCGCAGCGCATCTGATCGAGCAGCACAAAAAATTTTCTGTCGTCGAATTCATCTAAAAACCTTTGCAAATTTTTAAGCAAAAAAATTATGGATGAATCCTGCCGGCACTAATCCATTATGGTTGATACAACTTTATGCCCGTAACTTTTTAAAAAGAGCGCACAAATAAACATGCGTGGTTGACTCCATGAGTTGTTTGTCGTTAGATTTCACGCCCCTGTTGCCTGCCAATAAAAATCCCGCAGGTTTTCTAATTTTTTATCCCGTTTTTCTTCTCAAATATTTCCAAGGAGTGACTATGGTTGACGTCTATGCACGTTGGCTCCTGCGCCAACGCTGGTTGGTTATCTGCGCCATGCTCCTGGTGGTGGCGCTCTGTGCCAGTGGTGTGCGCTTCCTGCAATTTACCAACGATTATCGCGCCTTTTTTTACCAGGATAACCCGCAACGGCAAGCCTTTGAGGCCATGCAGGAAACCTACGCCAAGGCCGATAATGTACTCTTTGTTATCACCCCCAAAGATGGCCAGGTATTTTCGGCCAACACCCTGGCATCCCTGCAATGGTTAACCGAGCAAGCCTGGCAAACACCCTACTCCAACCGGGTGGAATCCATTACCAATTTCCAACATACCCGCGCTGAAGGCGATGATTTATCGGTAGCGGATTTAGTGGCCGATGCCAGCGCCCTCTCCCAGGCTCAAATCGACAGCCTCAAAACCATTGCGCTGCATGAGCCTTTGCTGTTGAACCGTTTGATTAACCCGGAGGCGACAGTCACCGGTGTCAATGTCACTGTGCAGTTGCCGGGGAAATCCCTCACAGAAACACCCGAGATCGCCCAATTCGCCCAGCAACTGGCCAGTGAGCTGGAAGCGCGCGATAGCAATCTGCGCGTGGATCTCACCGGTGTGGTAATGATGAACAACACCTTCTCGGTGGTATCGGCCAGCGATATGAAGCAGCTGGTGCCGGTGATGTTTGTGATTATTATCCTGCTGATCGGCTTGATGCTGCGCAGCCTGGTTCCGGTGGCGGTCACTATTTTGTTGATCCTGCTGTCGGTGCTGGTGGGCATGGGCCTGTTTGGTTGGTCGGGGTTGAAAATGACCACGCCCATGGCCACAGCACCCACAATTATCCTGACAGTGGCAGTAGCGGATGCAGTGCATTTGTTCGTGACCTACATGGCGGGTTTGCGCCAGGGTAAATCCCGCGAAGAGGCCATGGCAGAAAGTGTGCGCCTGAATTTTTACCCTGTGTCGCTCACCTCCATTACCACTATTTTTGGCTTCCTCACCATGAACTTTACCGAGGTGCCGCCCCTGGCGCACCTGGGTAACACAGTGGCCGCCGGTATTGCCGGCGCCTGGCTGCTGAGCCTGACATTGCTGCCGGCCATAGCCGTTATGCTGCCCATTAAAGCCAGCCGCGCGCGCGATACCCGCCATGCTTTTTTTGATGCCCTGGCCGCTTTTGTGATTAAACGCCGCCTGCAAATTGTTATTGCTTTTGCCCTGCTCACCCTGGCCTGTGCGTTTTTGGTGCCGCGCAACCAAATTAACGACGAGTTTGTAAAATACTTTGATGAGAGTGTCAGCTTCCGCCAGTCGACCGATTACGCCTCGCGCGTTTTATTGGGGCCATACACCCAGGAATTCTCCCTGAATTCCGGTGCGGAAAATGGTATTGCCGACCCGGAATTTTTGCGCAAAGTGGAGCAGTTTGTCGCCTATGCCAAAGCGCAACCGGAAGTGAGCCACGTGTTTACCTTTACCGATGTTATCAAGCGCCTGAACAAAAACATGCACGGCGATGATCCCGCGTATTATCGCCTGCCGGATAATCGCGAACTCGCCGCCCAATATTTACTGCTTTATGAAATGTCCTTGCCCTACGGCCTGGATCTCACCAACCAGATCAACCTCGACAAGAGCGCCACCAAGGTCACCCTGTCGCTGCACAACCTCAGTTCTGCGGAGCAGTTGCAACTGGAAGCGCGCTTGAAAACCTGGCTGGCGTCGACCTATCCGGATTTAAAAGTGGATATCGCCAGTACCACCCTGATTTTTGCCCACATAGGGCAGCGCAATGCCACCAGCCAAACCTATGGTATTGCCCTGTCGCTGTTGTTTATTCCTTTTATCCTGATCCTGGCGTTGCGCTCGGTAAAAATTGGTTTGATCAGTTTGGTGCCCAACCTGGTGCCGCCCATTATTGCCTTTGGCATCTGGGCCCTGCTGGATGGCCAGGTAGGCATGACCGTCGCCCTGGTGGCGGGCGTCACCCTGGGGATAGTGGTGGACGACACCATTCACTTCCTCAGCAAATACCTGCTCGCCCGGCGCACCCTGGGCATGCATGCCGAACAGGCCATTTATTACGCGTTTAACCATGTTGGCTCTGCACTGCTGGTGACAACCCTGGTGTTGGTTGCGGGGTTTTTGGTGTTGCTGCTATCCCTCTTTAAATTGAACGGGGACCTGGGTGCCATGGCATCCATGACCTTTGCCATTGCTCTGCTGTTGGATTTTTTACTGCTGCCAGCGCTGTTACTTTATTTTGATGGAGACAAAACCTATGCAACTGATCAAACCGCTAACACTGATGTTATCGCTGAGCCTGGCGTTTAATGCACTGACAGCTTCCGCCGCCACCAACGAGGCCGCCGAGCGCGGCCTGGCCATCGCACAGGAAGCCGACCGCCGCGACTCCGGCTGGGGCGATGCCACAGCGGAAATGCAAATGATTTTAATCAGCCCCAACGGGCAGCAATCGGTGCGCGAGGTGCGTTTGAAATTTTTGGAAGTCGCAGGCGATGGCGATAAAAGCCTCACCATTTTTGATTCGCCCAAGGATGTTCAGGGAACGGCGTTTTTGTCGTTTTCCCACGCGCTGGTGCCCGATGAGCAATGGCTGTACCTGCCCGCCTTGAAGCGCGTTAAACGCATAGCCTCGGCGAATAAATCCGGGCCTTTTATGGGCAGCGAATTTGCCTTTGAGGATTTAAGCTCTAATGAAGTGGCCAAGTACACCTATGAATATCTGCGCGACGAAATACTGGATGGCCAGGATTGTTTTGTTGTGCGCGGTTTTCCCGTGTACGAGCACTCGGGTTACAAGCACCGGGATGTATGGATCGACAAGCAGCACTACCGCACGTTGAAAATTGATTTCTACGATCGCAAAGGCGCTTTGCTGAAAACCCTGACACAGCGCAACCACCAGTTGTATTTGGATAAATACTGGCGCGCAGCCCAATTCAGTATGGTGAATCACCAAACCCACAAAACCACCGATTTGCATTGGAAAAATTACCAGTTCCAAACTAGCCTGACGGATGCAGATTTCAATCGCAACAGTTTGATGCGCGCCAGGTAAGGAGCGGCCTGGTTATGTTTGATTATTTGCCCTTGCCCCCGGCAGGCAGCCCGGGGCGAGCTATGGCGGCACCCTTTGCCACAGCGACGCTATTTGCCTCAGCGATACTATTTGCCACAGCATCACTGTTTGCACCCTCGGCCCGGGCCGAGGTGGATTTGCGCGGTTCTGTGGGTGTAGAGACCCGCTATTTCAACCATGGGGAGGAATTCCAATCCTCCGCTTTTATTGAGCCGGAATGGTACTGGGAAGCGGGCGCTTCCGCCTGGAAGTTCAAACCCTTTGCCCGTGTCGACGCCCTGGATGAGGAGCGCAGCCACGGCGATATCCGCGAGGCTTTTTATCAATACGCCAGTGCCGCCACCGAATTGCGGGTGGGCATTAATAAAATATTTTGGGGCGTTACCGAGAGCCAGCATTTGGTGGATGTGATTAACCAAACCGATCACCTGGAAAGCCTGGATGGCGAGGACAAGTTGGGCCAGCCTATGATGCAACTAACCCGCCTGGGGGATTGGGGGGTGCTTGATGCTTTTCTCTTGCCCTATTTTCGCGAGCGCGCTTTCCCCGGCGAAGACGGCCATTTTAATTTTTCCTCGCGCCAGCTGACCGAAGCGGGATGGCGCCGTTTTGACGCCCATATGGAGCCCGCCCGGTATGAATCCTCCCGCGAGGAGCGCCACCTGGACGCGGCGCTGCGCTACAGCCATACCCTAGGCAGTTGGGATTTTGGGGTGCACTATTTTTCCGGCACCAGGCGCGACCCGCTGTTGCAGGTGTCGGGGGTGGACACCAGCGCAGGGGTTATTCACTTCACGCCCTTTTATGAGCAGATGGAGCAACTGGGTGTGGATGTGCAGGCCACGCTGGGCGCCTGGTTGTGGAAGCTGGAGGCACTGGCGCGCCGCCAGGCATCGGATGACTATGCCGCAGCGGTGGCGGGTTTTGAGTACAGCTTTTACGGCATCAACCAACAGGGCGCCGACCTGGGCTGGCTGGTGGAATTCAATTGGGATGAACGCAAGGAACAGGCCAGCGGTTTTTTACAGCGTGACCTGTTTGTGGGCGCACGCCTGACCTGGAACGACCAACAGAGCAGCGAGCTGTTGGCCGGTGTGATCCAGGACCTGGAGCACAGCGATCGCTACCTGGCGCGGTTGGAAGCCAGCCGCCGCTTGGGCGACGCCTACCGCCTCAGCCTGGAGACCTGGATTTTCCACAGCGATGCGCCCACCGATTTGATGTACAACATTCGCGATGAAGATTTCATCCAGATCTCCCTGGAGCGTTTTTTCTAACGCCCGGTCTTTTGGCACCCAGTCTTTTGGCGCCCGGATTGCTGGGCGCCCAGGCTAGCTGCCGCTAAAACACAAACTCCTCTTCCTGGTCATGGGCCAAGCTGCTGCTGGCGGCTTCGCCCAACAGGCCTGCACTGATTTTTTCGGCAATCATCATGGTGGTGAGGTTAGTGGGATTAGTGCTGATGCAGGGCATGAGCGAAGCATCCGCCACATAGAGGTTGTCGCAGCCATAAACCGCCCCCTGCTGATTGACCACCGCTTGCGGGTCGCTCGCCGGCCCCATGGCCGCCGTGCCGGCGATATGCCAGGAACCCCGGGCAAACGTCAGGATACTCTCCTCCAGCAGGGCGTCGCTGTGGAGGATGCGCGGGTTCCAGGCAAATGTCTTGGCCACATGGCGCTGGAATTCCACCTGCTGGGCCAGCTGCCACGCCAGGCGCGCGCCGTATTTCAACCTCTCCATATCCGCCGGGGATGACACCAGGTTGAGCACTATGTCGGGCTGGGCACTGGCCAGGGGGCTGGTAACCCTAACCCTGCCCCGGGACTCCGGCTGGCCGAGCACCAGGGTAATGGATAGGGCGAAGTCGCTGCCCAGGGCCATTTTCAACTCGGGAAAATGGCGCGTTTCCATGGAGTTGACGGCGTAGAGCTGCAGGTCGCTGGTGCCGGCGGGGGCGCTGGCCGAGGCGCAGCGCAGCATTACCTGGTGGACATCCTCCCCGGCCTGGCAGGTACCCGGTTGGGGCACCATCCAAAAACCCAGGGAGGTGTGGTCCATCAGGTTGGTGCCAACACCTGGCAGGGGGATGTGGCTGGCGATCCCCGCCTCGGCCAACAGCGCCGGGTCGCCAATGCCGGAACGCATCAGCAGGCAGGGGGTTTGGATAGCGCCAGCGCAGAGGATGACCCGCTCGGCGGCAATGGTTTGCAGTTCGCCTTTGACCCACACCTCCACCCCGCGGGCCCGGCCGCCCTCCATCAGGATGCGCTGTACCAGGCTATCGGCGAGCAGCTGGAAATTGGCGCGCGACCTCGCCTGGCTGAGGTAGGTAATAGCGGTGGACTGGCGTATGCCCTGGGCCAGGTTGCGGGGAATGATACCCACCCCCGGCGAGGGGTTTTGGCCATAGCCCAGGTTGGTTGCCGGGAAATCCAGCCGCTGACAGGCCTGCATAAAACCCTGTTGCACCGGATGCAGCTGTGCCTGGCTTGGCTGCTGCAGGCTGATTGCCCCGGTGCCGGGGGCTATGATTTTTTCCAGGTAGGGCAGCACCTGCTGCCAGCCCCAGTCGCTGTTGCCCCGGGCCACCCAGGCCTGCATGTCCTGCGGCAGGGGTGGCAGCGCCAGGGCGCCATTGATGGCCGAGGAGCCACCCACCAGTTTGCCCAGGGGGTAATTAAAACGGGTCAGGGCTGATTGGCTGCCGATCCCCGTGTGCAGCGCTGTTTTGGCCATGGCCAGTTTGCTGCCCAGGGAGGAGGAGCCGAACACACTGGCCGCATCCTTGAGGCTGGCCAGCCAGTGGCTGTCGCGCAGTTGCGCCTTGAAATCCCAGTTGTAGCCGCTCAGCACCGCCTCGTGGCTGCTGGCCAATGGCGCCGGCAGCGGGCCGTTGAAACAATCCGGCCCCGCTTCGATCAGCAGCACCCGGCGGCTGCCGCCGGCACTGAGCCGGGCGGCCACAATAGCGCCCGAGGAGCCGGCCCCTATCACAATGTCATCGCAGTCTTGCATGGGAACCCCGCCTGGCAAATCAGATGATGCATGCATCGGGCGCTAGCTCCTGATGCAACCAAAGGTTGAGCTGCTCCACCCAGGGGTGCTGCGGCTCGGTAAGGTAAAAGTGATCGCCCTCGAACCAGTGGGTTTCGAAGACCAGCCCGGCGTACTGCCCCCAGGCATCAATGCCCGCGCGGGAAATGCACTGGTCCCCCCGCGCGGCGCAGGCGATCACCGGGCAATCCAACAGGGGCATGGGCGGATGGGCGCGGTAGGCCTCCAGCACCGCATAGTCGGCGCGGATGCTGGGCAGCAGGCTGCGCATCAGGGATTCGTCCGCCAGCAGCGCCGGCGGGGTGCCGCCCAGGCTGCTGATGTCGGTGATTACCTCGCCTTCGCTGGCGTCGTGGGGGCAGCGGCTGTGGCAGGACTTGATATGGGGGGCGTTGGAGCCGGAGAGGATCAGCCCGGCCAGGGGAAAACGCCCCGCCCCGCCCAGGGCCTGGGCGACTTCATAGGCCACCAGGGCGCCCATGCTGTGGCCAAACAGCAGGCTGGGTATATCGGCCAGGGCGCTGAGTTCGCGTTTAACCTGGGCCACTATCAGCTCCATGCGGGTGAGGCGGGGCTCGTGGAATCTGTCCTCGCGCCCCGGCAGCTGCACCGCAATCAGCTCGACATCCGGGGCTATACGCCCGCACAACTTGCGGTAGAAATTAGCCCCGCCGCCGGCCCAGGGAAAGCACACCAGGCGCAGACGCGGCTGCGCCGGCTGCTGGAAGTAGCGCAGGTATTTGCCGGCGGCCTGGCTGTGGATAAGGGAGATCATAGCGCCACCTGTTTGAAGCTATCGGCGAGCTTTTCGGCCAGCATCAGGGTGGTCAGGTGCGGCGGCGCCGAGGGGATCATGGGCATTACCGAGGCGTCGGCGATCCACAGGTTGTCCATGCCAAAGACCCTGCCCCAGGCATCCACCACATGGCCGGCATCGGGGTTGTTGCCCATGCGGGCCGAGGCGCAGACGTGGGCACTGGGGCGGACAAAGGTGCTGACGGCCTGTTGCAGCGCCACATCCGAGGCGATCATGCCCGGTGTCCAGGCCAGCAGGCGCTGGAAATGGGGTTTGAGCGCCGGGCCTTGCATCATCTCCCAGGCCAGGCGCAGGCCGTCCTTGAGGGGGGCTATATCGCCGCTGTCGCCCAGCAGGTTAAACGACACCAGGGGGCGCAGGGGGTCGGCGGGGTTCAGGCGCACCTCGCCTGCAGAGGTGGAGCGGTTGTAGCACACAGTGATGCCCGCCAGGGTGCTGGCGGATGCAGCCAACTGGGGAAACATGGCCGCCACATCAATGCCCGACATCATGCAGATGTGCATATCGTTGCGGTAGCCGGACACCGGGGAGGAGTAGCGGATCAGCACCTGGCGCAGCGGGTCGCCCAGGCGGCATGCCTGGGGCTGGGGCATGCCCCAAATGCCCACCACTGGGTGATCCATAATGCCCTGGCCCACCCCCGCCAAGGGGTGGCGGACAGCCACATTGGCCGCCTGCAGCTGCTGCGGATCGCCCACCCCGGAGCGGAGCAGCAGGGCGGGCGTGCCTATGGCGCCCGCACAGAGGACTATGTGGCGGGCATTGAACTGCATCCGCTCCTGGTTGTGGGCGGCGATAACCCCGGTGCAGCTATGGCCGTCGAACAGCAACTGCTCTGCGGTGACTTGGCTTAATACCTTGAGGTTTGGCCGCGCGGCCGCCGGCTGCAGGTAGGCGATCGCCGTGGAGATGCGTTTTCCATCGACCACATTCTTGGGAATTATGCCCACACCGCTGGTGTCCGGGTCGTTGTGGTCATGGGTGGTGGCAAAGCCCTGATCCAGGGCGGCCTGGTAGAGGCCCGCCTGCACGGGGCTGAGCTGCTCCCGGGTTTCCCGCCGGATCGGCAGGGGGCCGTCATGGCCGTGCAGCTCGCTGGGGCCCAGGGGGTCATTTTCCAGCTTGCGGTAGTAGGGCAACAGCCGCTGCCAGGACCAGTCCTCGCCACAGGTTTTTACCCAGTGGTCGGCAAAATCCTCCGGCGCCGCGCGCAGGGCCTGCACGGCATTAACCGCCGAGGAGCCGCCCAGCAGGCGGCCGGCTTCGTAGTCAAAAATGCTCGCCGCACTGCGCTGGGGGGCGCCGCTGAGCGCCGCCTTGATGGCGACCGGAAACTTCCAGTTGAGGCCGGGGGCAACGGCCGGCTGGTTGGCATTATCCACCAGGGCCTCCTGGCCGGCGGGGGGCTTGGCGGGGCCGGATTCCAGCAGCAGCACGCGGCAGTCGCGGTTCTCGCTCAGGCGATGGGCCATCACCGAACCTGAGGAGCCGCCGCCCACAATAATCACATCGTAAAGGCTGGCTGCACTATCCATGGGTTAGCTCTCCATGGCTCAGCTCTCCATGGGCTGGCTCTCCACGGGTCAATTCTCCATGACTCGATTTCCCCTGAACCGCATCGCCCTGAACCGCGCCAGCCTGGCCCCAGGCAGCCGCAACCTGCGCCCAGTAAGCGGCCGGGGTAGCCGATGGCAGTGCGCCCGCGCCCGCCAACTGCTGCCAGTAGCGGGTATCGACCGGGTGGCGGGCAAACATATGGTGGATAGCCGTGCCGGCGGCGCGGTTGGCAAACAGGAGTTTGATTACCAGCGCCTCGTCCGGCGCCAGGCGGTCGGCCTGGGCCTGGGCCTGCTGCTGCCAATCGCCCAGGCTCACCCGGCTGGGCGTTTGCAGCGAACAGGCCGCCACAAACTCGGGAATGCTGGTCGGCTGGGGGTTTTCCAGGTGGATGGGCCCCGGGTGGTTGTCGCGCAGGCTGATGTCGCGCAGCCACTGTGCCAGCAGGTCGACGGGCAAGCCCTGCACCGCCGAGTCGTCCCAATCGGGCACCAGGCCCGTCACCCAGGCGAGTTTCAGCACGCTGCCGTAGGTGTCGCGGGGTTTGGCCTGCCCGGTTTTGCTGTGGGGCAGGGCATGGGAACTGCGGTAGATTTTTACCGGCAAGCCCAGGTCGCCCAGGGCAAATACCGCCTGCTCCAGCGCCCATTTGGATTGGGCATAGGCCGTCAGCAACCCCTGGGGCTGATCCAGGCGCGCCTCCTGGTGATGGAACACAACCCTATCGCCCTCCTGGCGCCGGCAGGCGGTCATGGGGGTCAGTATGTTGATTTGCTTGCGCTGGCACTGGGTGGCCAGGCGCGCCAGGGTCGACAGGGGCAGCAGGTTGGCGCTGCGGTGGCTGGCGTAGTCCGCCACCAGGTTGACATCGGCCCCCAGGTGGTAAATCTGCCCCACCTGGCTGGCCAGGGTTTGCCACTGGGCATCCGCCAGGCCGAACTGGCTCAGGCTGAGGTCGCCGCACAGGGGCTGGAGCCTGGCCTCCTGGCTGCTGGTCAGCGCCACGCCGGCCAGGGCGGGGCTTTGCAGCAGGCGCGCCCTGGCCTCGGCCAGGGAGTGGGCGCGCACCAAACAGTAGATGGGCGCCTGGCTGTGTTGCAGCAGCTCCAGCAACAGGTGGGAGCCAATCCAACCGGTTGCCCCAGTAAGCAGCACTGCGGCCTGGCTGGGGGCCAGGGGCAAGTCGAAGGCGAGCCCGGCAAACTCCGCCTTAAGGGCTTCGAGGTCGGCACACATAGCTGCCTCGTCGCCTGCGGAAGCCTGGGCCGCGGCAGTCGCCCCGCCCTGGCTGCGCGCTTCGTACAACACCGCCAGGGCCTCGATGGTGAGGTTTTCGAAGAGCTCGTGCATTTCCAGGTTGAAGCCCGGCAACTGCTCGTTGAGCTCCCGCACCAGGCTGGTAGCCATTACCGAATCGCCACCCAGCTCAAAGAAGTTATCCGTCACCCCCAGCTCCACACCGGTGATGACCCTGCCCCAAATGGCCAGTATCTGCTGCTCCCCCGGGGTGCGCGGCAGCACGCGCTCGCCCGCCTGGCTCTCCACCAGCTCAGCCGGGTCCGGCAGGGCGCGGTGATCCAACTTGCCGTTGGCGGTGACCGGCAGGCGCGCCAGGCTGACCATGTGGCGGGGGATCATGTAATCCGGCAGGCGCTGGGCCAGGTGCGCGCGGATCAGCGCCGTATCCAGGCTGGCGCCGCGCTCCGGCTCCAGGTAGGCCACCAGCTGGCGCTGGCCGGTGGCGGGCGCGGTGGCCAGCACTACCGCTTGGCGTACCTCCGGGTAATCGCGCAGGGCCGCTTCGATTTCGCCCAGTTCAATGCGGTGGCCCCGGACTTTTACCTGGGCATCGTCCCGGCCGATGATCACGATATTGCCATCGGGCAGGTAGTAGCCCAGGTCGCCGGTGTCGTACAGGCGCTCGCCGCTCACCGGGTGGGTGACAAAGCGCGCGCGGGTTTTTTCCGGGTCTTGCCAGTAGGCGATGGCCAGGCCTTCGCCGCCGATGTAGATCTTGCCTTTGGCGTAATCCGGGCAGGGGCGGAAGGCCTGGTCGAACACCTGCATGGTCTGGTTGGGCAGGGCCTTGCCGTAGGGGATGCTCTTCCAGTGGGGGGCAACGGCCGCCACAGGGAAGTAATTGGACCAGATGGACGCCTCGGTCGCCCCGCCCAGGCTAATCACCTGCGCCTGGCGGGTGGCGCGGACAATGCGCTCGGGCAGGTCGAGGGCAATAAAGTCGCCGCTCATCAACACCGCACGCAGGGGCAATTGCTGCGGCCCCGTCAGGGCATCCATCAGCATGCCCATCAGCTGGGGCGCCGAGTTCCACAGGCTGACCCCATGGGCCTGGATCAACTGCTGCCAATGCACGGCATCCTGGCCTTTGCTGGCATCGGGGATCACCAGGGCGCCGCCCACTTCCAGCAGGCCAAAGATGTCGTACACCGACAGGTCGAAACTCAGGGACGATACCGCCAGTACCCGGTCTTGCGCGGTTAAGCCCAGCAGGCGGTTCACCTGCTCAATGGTGTTCATGGCGGCGCGGTGGCTGATCATCACCCCCTTGGGCACCCCGGTGGTGCCGGAGGTAAAGATCACATAGGCCAGCTGCTCCAGGGGCAGTTGGAGCGAGGCCTGATGGCGCGCACTAAAGGGCTCCTGCAACTGGGGGGTAATTGCCAGGCATTGGTAGGGCGCCGTGTCCACCGCGGGATTAAGCCCCTGGGGCTGGCAGAGCAGCAGGCGAACCGCGCCAATCGCCAGCAAATCCTCCTGGCGCTTGGGCGGCAGGCTGGCGTCTATGGGCATATAGGCGCCCCCCGCCAGCAAAATGCCCATAACCGCAGCTATCTGCTCCCAGCCCTTGTGCATCACCACAGCGACAGGCTCTGCCGCTGCCAGGCCCTGGGCCAACAGGTAATCCGCAATGGCGGCGGCATGGCCCAGCAGCTGCCCGTAGCTGATGCTGCCGCTGGTGCAGACCAGGGCGGTGGCCTCGGGGTGGTGCAGGGCCTGCTTGATAAAGCCGGCGTGCAGGTGGCGCGGCTGCCAGGCCACCTGGGTGCAGTGGTCGGCGATACGCTGCTCCAGCATGGGGGCTGGCAGGGACACCGGGTCTTTGTTGTCCCAGGCCTGCTCGCCCTCGGCCAGTTGCCGCACCAGCTGGCAATAGGCGTCGAACATGGCATCCAGCACTCCCGGCTCGAACACGGCATCGACCGCATCCCACACAAAGCAGAGGTCGCCCTGCAGTTCCATGACGTGGTGATCCAGCCACACCTGGGAGGTTTGGCTGACGCTGGCGACCTTTTTGCCGAATTGCTCCAGGTCGCCCGGCTCCTGGTCGCCGCTCCAGATAAGGCCGCTGCTGAATACCACCGGCATGGCCGCCTGCGCCGATACCCCGCGGCGCTTGGCCCACTCCCGCAGCACTATGACGCCGCTGACCTGCAGATGCTGCATGTCCTGGGCGAACTGGCGCTGCAGGCGCGCGGCAAATTCACCAAAGCTGAGGCTGGCATCGCGCCGGTCGATTTCCTGCAGCATAGGGGTGGTGAAATCGCCGATCAGCTGGTTCACCTCCGGGTGGAAGGGCATGCGGTTGGCGATGGTGACATTGACGCTGAAATGGGGGCTGCGGCTCCAGCGCGCCAACACCTCGGAATAGGCGGCCAACAGCAGGCTGGAGGGGGTGATGCCCCGCTCCCGGGCGCGCTGTTTCAACAATTGCCAGCTGGCCTTGGGGATGCGCGCCTCGCGCCGGCTAAAGCGGGGTTTGTTGCGGCCATCCAGGAGCGGGCGCAGGGGCAGCTCGGGGGCGGCGGGCAGGTCTTCCAGCCGGCGCATCCAGTAAGCGTAGGAATTGGCATAGCTGCGGGAGTTTTTCCAGGCCTGCTCGGCCAGGGCGTAGTCGCGAAAATGCAGGCGCAGGGGCGCCGGCGCATAGTTGGGGTCCTGGTAGAAACTGTGCCACTCGCTAAAGAACAGGAAGATGCTCCAGGCGTCCAGAATCAACAGATCCAGGCTGACATGCAGGCGGGTGCTGCCACCGGACAAGCGGGTGGCGCGTATATCAAACAGCGGCCACTGGTCGGCGGCCAGCACCTGGTGCGACAGGGCCTCGCGGGTGGCCAGCACGGCGGCTTCGGCGGCGGCCGGGGCGGCGCCGGATTGGTCATCCAGGGCGATATGGTAGGCGGGCACCTCGGGCAGTATGCGCTGCATACCCTCGCGGTCGACCACGGCGCGCAGCATCGGGTGGCGCTCAATCATCTGGCACAGGGCGCGGTTGAGCCTGGCCAGATCCAGCTGCTGGCAATCCAACTCCACATAGAGGTGGGTGGCCACGCTGCCCATTACCATGCTGCTGTCGCGCCCCACCCAGTAGGCGTGCTGGAGGTCGGTCAGGGGAAAAGGCGCCCAGCGCTGCGGGTCATCGGGGGATGAATCGGGCAGCTGGGGCAGGCTGTCCTCGGCGGCTTCCTTGTGGCGCAACAGGGCCAGCAGCGCCTGTTTGTGCTGGCGGATATCCTGCTGCAGTTCGGGGGTCAGGGCGCCGCGCGGGGCAGTCACGCGCAATTCATCCCCTTCCAACTTGAATTTGACGCCGAGATTGGCGGCTCTGATTAATAGATCTTCCATTGTTTACACCATTGATTCTGTTTCAAGGGAAAGCCGGCTGGGCTCAAGGGCCGCCAACCAGCGTTCAATATGCTCAACCACAACGCCCAGGGCCGGCTCCAGCAAGATGCTGTAGTGGCTGGCGTCGACCTCCAGGCCGGTAACGGCACCGGTGCAGGTGTGCGACCAACCCCAATCCGCCGAGGCGCCATGGGGATGGGGCGCAAACTCGGGCACCACCCCCTGGGTGGCGCGCAGGTGCAGCAGCGGGATGGGCAGGGGCATGGCCTGATAGCGCCGGCTGGCGTGGACTATGTTGCTAAACACCCGGTAGATGGTGGCCAGTTGCTCCAGGTCGCCGCCCAGGGGGTGGCCAGTGGCGGCGAGGCTGGCCTGGGCCAGGCGCAGGCGCGCGTCTGTGTCCGCCAGAGGTGCCACCTGCTGGCGCAGCTGTGCCAGGGTGGCTGGGTCCAGGTTGAGGTCGCCCAGGAACCAGTCGAACAGCTGTTGCTCGTTCACCGGGGTGTGGACGCTCGGGGGCGGGCTGTCGAGGATCACCAGGCCCTCTATGGTGCGGCCCTGGGCCAGCAGCTGGGAGGCCATTTCGTAGGCGATCAAACCGCCCGATGACCAACCGCCCAGCAGCAGGCTGCCGCTGGGTTGCACCTGGTTGATGCGCTCGACATAGGCGGAGGCAAACTCGGCGATGGATTCTGGCGGCAGCTGTTGGCCATCCACCCCCGGCGCCTGGAACGCCAGCAGTGGCCGGCTTAAGCGCTGCCCCAGTTCGCTGTAGCAGAGCACGTTGCCGCCGGCGGGATGCACCATGAAACAGGGCTGCCCCTGCCCCTGGTTGCTGATGCTGACCAGGGTGTCGAAGGGCTTGCCTGTATCCCGGTTGGCAATCACTTGGGCCAGGCTTTCCAGTTGCGGGTGCTGCCAGATATCGCCGATGGACAGCGCCAAGCCAAACACTTCGCGGATCAAACCCATGATCCTCACCGCCTCGAAAGACTGGCCGCCCAGGTCGAAGAAGTTGTCGGTGGCACTCAGCGACTCCACCTTAAGCACCTGGCACCAGATGCCGGCCAGGGCCTCCTCTACCGGCCCCTGGGGCGCGCGGCTGGCGCTCGCCCGTGTGGCAGCCGCTGCCTCCTGAATGGGCGGCAGGGCTTTGCGGTCGATTTTTCCGTTGGCGCTCAGGGGAATCTGGGGCAGGAACATAAACAGGCGGGGCACCATATAGTCCGGCAGGCCGGCGGCCAGGGCGGCTTTGAGGCTGGCCTCCTCCAGCGGGGCATCTGCCTGGGGCACCACATAGGCCGCCAACTGCGGCTGGCCGCCCTGGGCATTGCGCTGCACTGTCACCACTGCCTTGCTAACCCCTGGCTGGGCGCACAGCTGGGTTTCAATTTCCCCCAGCTCAATGCGATGCCCCTGGATTTTCACCTGGGTGTCGCTGCGCCCCAGGAATTCAATCACCGCGCCGGGCAGGTAGCGCCCCAGGTCGCCGGTGCGGTAGATGCGCTCGCCGGTGACCGGGTGGGTAACAAAGCTGGCGGCGGTTTTGGCCGCGTCATCCCAGTAACCCAGGGCCAGGCCGATGCCGCCGATATAAAGGTCGCCGGCAACCCATTCCGGCGTGGGCCGGCCCCAGGAATCCAGGATGTACCAGGGTTGGTTCACCATGGGGTAGCCATAGGGGATGCTGGGCCACTCCGGCTTGACCTCGCCAATGTCGTAAATGATCGACCAGATGGAGGCCTCGGTGGCGCCGCCCAGGCTCACCACCTGGGCGTTGGGCGCTATGGCGCGCAGGCGATCCGGCAGATCCAGGGGAATCCAATCGCCGCTCAACAACACCAGGCGCAGGGCCGGTAAGGTCTGCTGGCGGAACTCCGCCGCCTCCACCAGCAGGCTGGCCAGGGGCGGGGCCGAGTTCCACACAGTGATGCCCTGCTGCTGCATCACATCCAGCCAGTGGGCGGGGTTTAGCGCCTGCTCCGGCTCCGGGTAGACCAGGCAGGCACCGGCGGCGGCGGCACCAAAAATATCGTAGACCGACAAATCAAAGCCAAAGGATGACACCCCGAACAGCTTGTCATGGCGGCCCAGGCGGTAGCGCTGGTTAATATCCACAATGGTGTTGACCGCACCGCGGTGGTCGATCATCACGCCCTTGGGCTGGCCGGTAGAGCCAGAGGTGTAAATCAGGTAGGCCAGGTCGCTGGCCGCCTGGGCTGGCAGCTGCCCAGGGTTTTGCCCGGGGGCGCTCTGCTTGAGGTCGAGCGCTGAGCCAGCGGGCGGGTCGATCAGCAGCACCGGGGTGGCAATCGCCTGCAGCTGGTCGCGGTAGCGGCTTTCCGCCAGCACCAGCCGGGCGCGGCTGTTGGCCAGGTAAAAGTCGCGCCGCGCCTGGGGCAGGGAGGGGTCGATGGGGATATAGGCCGCCCCGGCTTTCAACACCGCAAACACCGCCGTCAGCAGCCCGGTATGGCGCCGGGTCACCACCGCGACCCTGTCGCCCCGGCTAACGCCATTGGCGATCAGCTGGGCCGCCAGGGCATCGCTCGCCTGGGCCAATTGCCGGTAGCTGATGCTGTCGCGGCCACTGACCGCGGCCGGGCTATCGCCCGCCTGGGCTGCGGCATCGGCCAGGAACTGGTTAAGGCAGATATCCGGCGGCGTCTGCGCCGGCGGCAACAG
>CAMLRI010000002.1 GCA_946482385.1 uncultured Cellvibrio sp. | reverse complement strand
TTTCAATTGAAAACGATTGAGTAATTGTGGTGGTTAGGAAAGTCTAGCGTCCCGCGCAGGGAACGCCGTGAATACGTCCCTGTAGGCTCGAGGTCGGCATCCATGCCTCCCTCGTCCCTGAGCAAGTCAGCCGCCTTTCCTTCCATCCGCACCAAACCCAGAGGTACAGGGTTTTTCATGAATCATCGATCATCGCGCCTCTCGCCCGAGGGGATTCTGCTGTTATTGGGTATAGGCTTTGGCTGGGGCATCAACTGGCCGATTATGAAATACATCATCAGCGAAATACCGCCGCTCAGCTTTCGCGGTTTTTGCCTGCTGCTGGGCGGTTTGGGGATTTTGCTGCTGGCGCGCCTGGGGGGCCATTCGCTGCGCATTGCCCGCGCTTACTGGGGCAAGCTGCTGTGGGTGTGCCTGTTTAATATTTTGACCTGGAATATCCTCGCCACCTTTGGCCTTTACCTGTTGCCCGCTGGGCGCTCGGCGCTGCTGGGTTACACCATGCCGCTGTGGACGGTGCTGCTGTCTGTGTTCATCCTGCAGGATAAATTCAGCCCCCGCATTGCCATTGCCCTGGTGCTGGGCCTGGGGGGGATTTTTGCCCTGCTGGCCGACACCTTACACAGCTGGCTGAGCGGTTCGCTCAACGCCCAACTGCTGCTGGGCGCCGGGCTGATGATCGCCGCCGCCTGGGGTTGGGCACTGGGCACAGTGCTGCTCAAGCGCTGGCAGCTGCCGCTGCACAGTGTGGTGCTCACCGGTTGGCTGCTGCTGTTGGCCAGCATCCCCACCCTGGCGGCTGCCCTGGTGTTCGATGGCCTGCCGCAGCAACTGCCGCCGCCCCTGGCGCTCTGGGGCTTGGTGTACAACGTGTTTATCGGCTTTATGTTCTGCTATTGGGCCTGGGTGCGGCTGGTGGAGCTGGTGCCGGTTAGCGTCTCCTCCCTCTCCTCGTTGATCACGCCCTTGATCGGGGTGATCTCCAGTATTTACCTGCTGGGCGAGCAGCCGGGCTGGCCGGAAATCAGCGCTACCTTGCTGATTCTGAGCGCTGTGGCGGTGGTCAACTGGCGCCCGGCAAAAAACCCAAGCAGCCTGTGACGGCTGGTTTTCACCTATAAAAATAATAATATTTATACCAAATATGCCATTATTGAGATGATATAAATACTCAATTTGTTCACAAAAAAGCATTTTCATTGTTGAAAATGCTTTTTTTCTGGCTTATTTTGTAAACGGTTACAGAAAAAACAAAATAAATCTGTAATCGGTAACATCAAGTCATTCCAACAATAAGTTACCAATCAACCGAATTCAGCGACTTGCCGGGCAGCGCCTTTTTTAAGGGCTGGGTCAGCAAAAGGAGTAGTTCCCCGCCATTGCGGCGGGCAGGCACGGATGCATCGGATCTGGTTGGTGGCAGCCCTGTGCCGCTTCGCGCTGAAGCGGCCCGTATCTCTGGCCGCGTCAGTGTCGTCACCCAGATATCACCACGACATTAACAATAACCAGAGGTATCTATGAAGCTCTCTAAACCCCGCCCCCTGGCGCTGAAAAAGCGCTGGCTGGCATCGGCGCTGGGCCTATGCCTGGCATCCCAGGCCAGCTTTGCGGATTTTTCCGTCAACAATGGCCAACTGCTGGACGGTAACAACAACGCCTTTGTGATGCGCGGCATTAACCATGCCCACACCTGGTACAAATCCAGCTCGCAAAAAGCCCTGGCCGATATAGCCGCCACCGGCGCCAATACGGTGCGCATCGTCCTGGCCAACGGCCAGCGCTGGAGCCGCGACGATGGCGCCCAGGTTAGCCAACTGATCGGCTGGGCCAAGGCCAACAAACTGATCACCGTATTGGAAGTGCACGACGCCACCGGCTGGGGCGAGGATGGCGGGGCAGCCCACCCCTCTACGGCGGTGGATTACTTCCTCAGCGCCGATATCAAAAGCGCGATCCAGGGCCAGGAAGACTATGTGATCATCAACTTTGCCAACGAATTTACCGGCAACAGCACCTCTGGCCAGTGGGCCGATATAGCCCGCACCGCCATTAGCCGCCTGCGCGCCGGTGGCCTCAACCACACCCTGATGATCGACGCCGCCAACTGGGGGCAGGATTGGTCCAACACCATGCTCAATAACGCGCGCAGCCTGTTTGAGTCGGACCCGCGCCGCAACACCATCTTCTCGGTGCATATGTACGAGGTGTACAACAGTTCCAGCAAGGTGCAGTCCTATATGCAGGCCTTTAAAAACAATGGCTTGCACCTGGTGGTGGGCGAGTTTGCCGCCGACCACAAAGGCATGAACGTGGATGAGGATTCGATCATGTGGCAGGCCGACAACTTCGGCTTTGGCTACCTGGGCTGGTCCTGGTCGGGCAATAGTTCGGATTTGGTATCCCTGGATATCGCCCGCAACTTCAACGGCAACGACCTCTCCCCCTGGGGTTCACGCCTGGTTAACGGCGCCAACGGCCTGCGCGCCAGTTCACGCATCGCCAGCATTTTCACCACCAGCTCATCATCCAGCAGTGTTAGCAGCCCAAGCAGCGCCAACCTGGCCCTGGGCAAGCTGGCCACCAGCTCGTCAACCGACAGCAGCAACCGCGCTGCGGGCCTGGCGTTTGATGGCAATACCGCCACCCGCTGGTCGAGCAGCTACAGCGACAACAACTGGGTGCAAGTGGATCTGGGCAACAGCTACAACCTCAACCGGGTGGTACTGCGCTGGGAAGCCGCCTATGGCCGCAGCTATAAAATCCAGGTGTCCAGCAACGGCAGCAGCTGGAGCGATGTTTACAGCACCAGCAGCGGTGCCGGCGGCGTGGAAAGCCTCAACCTGAATGGCACCGGCCGCTATGTGCGCATGCAGGGCGTGCAGCGCGCCACCCAGTGGGGTTATTCCCTGTGGGAAATGGAGGTGTACGGCAGCCCCGCCAGCAGCTCGTCGTCGTCATCCTCCCTGCCGCCGGTGAGCAGCAGCTCCTCATCATCAGCCTCCTCTATCCCAAGCGGCAGCGGGCGCCTGGTGAGCCACAATGGCCGGCTGAAAACCAGCAATGGCCGTTTGGTGAATGAGCGCGGCGAACCCTTCCAACTGCGCGGCATTAGCAGCCATGGTTTGCAGTGGTTCCCCCAGTTTGTGAACAGCAGTTCGTTCAAATGGCTGCGGGACGACTGGAACGCCAATGTGGTGCGCCTGGCCATGTACACCAAAGAGGGCGGCTACCTGGATAACGCCAGCGTGCTCGACAAGGTGTGGCAGGGCATAGACGCCGCCATTGCCAACGACCTTTATGTGATTGTGGACTGGCATATCCTTAGCGACGGCAACCCCCTGACCTACAAAGAGCAGGCCAAGAACTTCTTCCGCCAGGTGACGGCCCGCTACGGCAACAACCCGCACATCCTCTACGAAATTGCCAATGAGCCCAACGGCAGCAACGTGGACTGGGCCAGTGTGATCAAGCCCTACGCCAATGAAGTAATTCCGGTGATCCGTGCCGGTGCGCCCGATGCTTTTGTACTGGTAGGCACAGCGGTGTGGAGCCAACGCCTGGATCAGGTGGTGCAAAGCCCCCTCAGCTTTAACAATGTGGCCTACAGCATCCACTTCTATTCCTGCTCACCCGAGCACCAGGAGCCACTGCGCGCCATTGTGCGCGCCGCCGCCGAAGCCAAGTTGCCGATCTTCTCCACCGAGTGGGGCAACAGCGAATACACCGGCAACGGCAGTATTTGCCCGGAGCAAACCAACATTTGGCTGGATTTGCTGGATTCCTACGGCATTAGCTGGGTGAACTGGTCGCTGTCGGATAAAAGCGAAACCTCTGCAGCGCTCAAACCAGGCGCCAGCGCCACCGGTGGCTGGACTAGCGCCCAGCTGTCCGATTCGGGCAACTATGTGCGCAATCGCCTGCGCAACTACGGTATCGGCAGCAGCTCTTCCAGTGTTTCCTCGCAATCCTCGCTTAGCTCTGGCAACAGTTCGGTGAGCAGCCAGATGAGTTCCAGCAGTAGCAGCAATGGCGGCGGCAATAGCCAACTCAGCTGTAGCGTGGCCCAAACCGGCAGCTGGCAGGGCGGCTATCAGCTGGATGTGACTGTGCGCAATAACGGCGCGGCCGTGAACAACTGGACTGTGTACCTCAACTACGCCCAGCCCGCGCAAATCACCAACAGCTGGAACGCCACCCTGACCGGCAACGGCACCCACCAGGTTACCGCCAGCAATGTGAGCTATAACGGCAACCTGGCCAGCGGCGCCGCCACCAGCTTTGGCCTGACCGGCAACAGCGGCAGCGGTTTTGCCATCCCCAGCTGCAGCACCCAGATTGGCAGCCACTCATCCACCCCCATGAGCAGCAGCTCGTCTTCCCCGAGCAGTGTGTCCAGCAGCAGCCAGTCCAGTAATCAATCCAGCAATCTGTCCAGTAACCAATCCAGCAACCAGTCCAGCAGTGTGAGCAGCAGCCAATCCAGCAGTTCCAGCAGCTCCAGTAACAGCAGCATCACCCGCCTGGATAACCCCTTTGTCGATGCCCGCTGGTATGTAGACCCCCTCTGGTCGGCCCGCGCCACCGCCGATGGCGGCAGCGCTGTGGCCAACAACAGCACGGCGGTGTGGATGGATCGCATTGGCGCCATAGAGCCAGACATGGTAGGCACCATGGGCTTGCGTGAGCACCAGGATGCGGCGCTCAACCAAAATGCCAACCTGATTAAAGTGGTGATTTACGACCTGCCCAACCGCGACTGCCATGCCCTGGCATCCAACGGTGAGCTGAAACATGGCCCTGAAGGCAGTGCCCGCTACCGCAGCGAGTACATCGACAAAATCGCCTCGATTTTTGCCGATCCCAAGTATGCGACCCTGCGCATCATTGCCATTATCGAGCCGGATTCACTGCCCAACCTGGTTACCAACCTCAGCGACCCCGAGTGCCAGCTGGCCACAGATCCAACCCACGGTTATGTCGCCAACACCCGCTACACCCTGAGCAAGTTCTACCCGCTGAAAAACGTGTACGCCTATGTGGACATTGGCCACTCTGGCTGGCTGGGCTGGCAGAACAACTTCACCAGTGCGGTTACCCTGATCGGCGATGCCATTAAGGGTGCAACCGGCGGCGTTAACTCGGTGGCGGGTTTTGTCTCCAACACCTCGGGTTACACCCCCTTGTACGAACCCTTCCTGGATGCCCTGGCCAACAGCGCCTTCCCCGGCAGCAACGGCAGCCTGCAAGTGCGCCAGGCCAAGTTCTACGAGTGGAACCCCCATTTCAGTGAAGTGGCCTTTGTCCAAGCCTGGCGCAACGCCATGATCGCCAACGGCTTCCCCAGCAATATCGGCATGCTGATCGACACCTCGCGCAATGGCTGGGGCGGGGTTAACCGCCCAACTGCGGCATCCACCAGCACGGTGCTGGACACCTTTGTCGACCAATCCCGCATCGACCGCCGCAGCCACCGCGGCAACTGGTGTAACCAGCGCGGCGGTATCGGCGAGCGCCCCAAAGCGGCACCCGTTCCCGGTATTGACGCCTATGTGTGGGTGAAACCGCCAGGAGAGTCCGATGGCGCTGCCTCCCTGGAGCTGTCTTACGACCCGCAAGACCCAGCCAAGGGCTTCGACCGCATGTGCGACCCCACTTATATCTACAACCCGGGCAGCGGCACCCTGGTGACTACCGGCGCCCTGCCCAATGCCCCCGTGGCCGGCCGCTGGTTCAGTGAAGGCTTCCGCGTACTGCTGCAGAACGCCTATCCGCCGCTGAACTAGCCCCCGCCAATAGCAAGCCTATTGCCCAGGGAAGGGCACCTATCAAGCTCTGCCAGGCAACCCCGGCCCGGGGTTGCCTGGCCTTTTCATGTCCTTTTATTTCCCTATTTCCCTATTTCCTTATTTTCCTAGGAGTCAGCTATGCGCAAATCCCTAGTCAACGCCTGCCTGCTGGCCAGCGCCAGCCTGCTGGGCGCCCAGGCAATGGCCCAAGATTGCGGCCAAACCCCGGTAGACCCCCTGGCCAGCCAGGCCAGCAAAAACCTGCTGTGCTACCTGAAAAGCAACACCTACATCACCGGCCAAACCGACCTGCCGGACGCCGAGCGAGTGCGCCAGCTCACCGGCCGCTACCCGGCCATAGTGGCGTTCGATTTTTATAACTACACCGACGGCAATACCGGCGAAACGCAAAAAGCCATCCAGTTTGCCCAGCAACAAAGGGGCATAGTGGCCTTCCAGTGGCATTGGAAATGCCCCCGCGGTGGCGGCCAGTATTCGGGCAATTGCGATTTTGACCTGGATTTAAACAACCCAGGCTCCAACCTCTACCGCGATATAGATTTGGTGGTGAGCGAGATCCGCAAAATGGGCGATGCCGGCGTGCCCGTGCTCTTCCGCCCCCTGCACGAGGCCAACAACAACTACATGTGGTGGGCGCGCAAAGGCCAGGACAACTACAAACGCCTGTGGCGGCTGATCTTCGAGCGGGCCCGCCTGGCCGGGGCGCACAATATCCTCTGGGTGTTCAATGGCATGGCCAGCGGCCAGGGCAGCTCCCTCGCCTCCTGGTACCCCGGCGACCAGTATGTGGATGTGGTGAGTTCCGATTATTTCCAAAGCTGGAGCGACTACAACATCACCCGCGCGGTAGGTACCAACAAGGTGGTGGGCATTGCCGAAACCATGAACCAACTCAACCCGGCCAGCGATGCCCCCTGGAATTTCAGTGTGGTTTGGGCCTCGCGCGATTGGAACAGCCGCAGCAGCCAGGATTGGATTACCGCCATGGCCAACCCGCGCAGCATCAGCATCGACCAGCTGCCAGACTTTAACCAGCCGGGCGATAACCCCAGCGACAACATCGCCCTGGGCAAGGCCGCCACTGCCTCCAGCACCGAAGGGCCGGGTTACGAGGCGGCCAAAGCGGTGGACGGCAATACCAGCAGCCGCTGGGCCTCGGCACTCAATGCCAGCAGCGCCAGCTACACCATCGACCTGGGCGGCCAGTACGACATCAGCGGCCTGAGCCTGCGCTGGGAGGCGGCCTATGCCAGTGCCTACCAGGTGCAAATGTCGAGCGATGGCGTCAACTTCTCCAACCCCATCTACAACACCAGCAGCGGCCGTGGCGGGGTAGAGTCCATCAGCGCCAGCGGCCAGGGGCGCTACCTGCGTATCAACATGAGCCAAAAGGCCAACCCGGCCTGGGGTTATTCCCTGTGGGAAGTGCAGGTGAATGGCAGCCTGTTCAGTGGCGGCAGCTCCTCGGCGGCCAGCAGTGCATCCAGTGCGCCCGCTTCTTCATCTGCTCCAGCCTCTTCATCATCACCCGCGTCCTCATCCACGCCGGCGTCTTCGGTGCCGGCATCCAGCAGTTCGGCCAGCTCCCAGGGGGGATTGAGCTGCAGCCTGCGCCAAACCGGCAGCTGGTCGGGGGGCTATCAGTTGGAGGTTCAGGTGAGCAATAGCGGGCCGGCGCGCAGCGGTTGGACTGTCTACCTGGAATACCCCCAAGCCGCCCAGATCACCAGCAGCTGGAATGCCACCTTGAGCGGCAACAACACCACCCGCGTAACCGCCAGCCATGTGAGCTACAACGCCAACCTGGGCAGCGGCGCCTCCACCAGTTTTGGCCTGACCGGCAACAGCGGCAGCGGCTTTGCACTGCCGCGCTGTACGGCTAATCCCGGCGAGGGTAACAGCAGCAGCTCCCAGGCCTCCAGCAGCGCCACCTCCAGCCTGGTATCCAGCAGCTCAAGCACCGCCAGCCTTAGCTCCAGCAGCCTGGCCAGTTCCAGTCTTGCCAGCTCAAGTCAGGTCAGCTCCAGTCAGGCCAGCAGCAGCGCCAATGGCGATTTCCAGGCCGTCGCCACCCACTTTGAAAGTTTTGGCATCCCCTATGGCGGCTGCGGTATCCCGCAGGACAAGCTGGAAACACCCCACTTTGTCGCGCTCAATGTGTTCCACTCCCCCGGCAACTACGCCTACTGGCCAAGGCCCCTCAGCGGCGCCAACCTGGCCTACCTGGGGGAGTTTAACAACGGCAAAAACTGCGGCCGCTGGGTGCGGGTAAGCATTCAGGAAGACTGCAACGGCCTTAACGATGGCGCCAAAAATCAACCCTTCTGCCGCAACGGCAGCTGGGTCAAAGACGGCAAGGAAGGGGCCAGCCTGGATATGCTGGTGGCGGATTCCTGCGGTGACGATAACGCCTGGTGCCGCGACAGCCGCTACCACCTGGACCTGGCCACCGCCTCGGTAACCAACCAGTTCCTGCTCAATGGCGCGCCTGTCACCCTGCTGCCCGGCAGTTTCAACAACCGCAAAATCAGCTGGCAGTACATAGAGGCGCCCAATTACCAGGGCGATATCCGCATCCACTTTATGCAGGGCGCGGAGCAGTATTGGCCGGCGATTGCCATCAACCACCTGAAAAACGGTATCCACGGGGTGGAGCAGTTGGTGAATGGCAGCTGGGTAAAAGTGCCTATGAACAGCGATATGGGCCAGTCCTACATACTGCAGGGCGGCGTCAGCCAGTTCCAGATTCGGGTGTACGACGCCAACGACCAGCTGATCAACGCTGGCCGGGTCTATAGCTTCGGCTTCCCCGCCGCCTGCGGCAGCAAGTGCAGCGCCGCCCTCACCCAGGTCAACTACAGCATCCAATAGCGGTGGCGGTTGTAACTCGACTCTCCTTTTTGGGGTGCTGGTGCACCCCTTTTTTTCGCCTGGGGTTTATTCATTGCTGGCACCCAGCCAGGCCTTAAAGCAACTCAACCCGGCTTAGCCCAACACCACCGGCAGGGGTAGCTTTAATTGCAACAGCCCCTGCGCCGGCTGTATCTCCACCCCGTAGGCCAGCACTTCCACCCCGGCGGCAGCGGCCGCGCGCAGGGTTTGGCCGTAAGCAACATCTATATGGTCGGCGGGGCTCACCTGGCGAATGCCGCTGTGGGCGACGCAAAACAACAGCACCGCCCGGGCGCCCTGCTCGCGCATGGCCATCAATTCCCGCAGGTGCTTGCTGCCCCGCTCGCTCACCGCATCGGGAAACAGCCCCTCGCCCTCCGCTTCCATCAGGGTGACGTTTTTCACTTCCAGATAGCAGGGGCGGCCATCCTGCGGGTTATCCAGCAATAAAAAGTCGATGCGGGATTTCTCGGCGCCGTAAACCTGCTCGCGCTTGAGCGCGCCATAGCCCTGTAGTTCGCGGATCGCCCCCAGTTGCAAAGCCTCCGCCACCAACTCATTGGCGCGGCCGGTGTTAATGCAGGCGATATGGCCGCCGGGGGTGGTTACCAGCTCCAGGGTTAAGGGGTATTTGCGCGACAGGCTGTGGCTATCGCTGTACCAGCAGGGGCTGTCGGGCAGCAGGCAGTTTTTCATGGAGCCGGTATTGGGGCAGTGGGCGGTCAGCTCGCGGCCGTCGGGCAGGCGCAGGTCCGCCAAAAAACGCTTATAGCGGCGCAGCAACTGCGCCGGCTGTAGCTCAATATGCATGGCTGATCTCCCCCCAGTACTCATGCCCAGTATTCAATGAAAGGGGGGCTTTTTGCCCCTATCGGCGGGCAACTGCAAGGGATTTTGCCCAATTCCCGGCTATAGTTAGTGGATGCCTGAAGCCGGCCAAAAAGTGCTGGCACAGCCTGGGGGAATCTGATAGCTTGCTGCCCCTTCAAATTCTGCCCGGCCCCTGCCAGATCAATTGCCACCCGGCCACAGGCGATTGCAACCGGCGGGCAGTGATCCAGGAAGTTCAACAAGAAGTCCAACGAGGCGCTAACATGGCGAAAAAAACTCCCTCTACCGAAACCTTCGCGCTGCGCCCCTTTGTTCCCTACGAGGAAAAAAAGGGCGAGGAATACATGAACGACAACCAAAAAGCGCACTTCCGTCAACTGCTGCTCAACTGGCGCTCAGAACTGATGGAAGAAGTGGATCGCACCGTTAGCCATATGAAAGACGAAGCGGCCAACTTCCCCGACCCGGCCGACCGCGCCAGCCAGGAGGAAGAATTCAGCCTGGAACTGCGCACCCGCGACCGCGAGCGCAAGCTGATCAAGAAGATCGACTCCACCCTGGAGCTGATTGAAAACGACGACTACGGCTACTGCGATGCCTGCGGCGTGGAAATCGGTATCCGCCGCCTGGAAGCCCGCCCCACCGCCACCCTTTGCGTCGACTGCAAAACCCTGGCGGAAATCAAAGAGAAACAAATCGGCGGTTAACCCGCCCCGGCGGCAGCCGCGGCTGCCGCCTCTCCTCCCGCCATGACGGGCCTACTGCTCCAACCTCCACCCGCCAATCGCCACCCCTATATCGGGCGCTTTGCGCCATCCCCCAGCGGGCCTTTGCACTTTGGCTCCCTGGTGGCCGCCCTGGCCAGCTACCTGCACGCCAAAACCCAGCAAGGGCAATGGCTGGTGCGCATGGAAGACCTGGACCCGCCGCGGGAACAGCCCGGCGCCGCCGCCGCCATACTGCGCAGCCTGGAAGCCCACGGCCTGCACTGGGATGGCCAGGTGCTTTACCAAAGCCACAGATTCCCCCTGTACCAGGCCCAGCTGGAGGCGCTCATCGCTGCCGATCTCGCTTACGCCTGCGACTGTTCGCGCCAGCGTCTGCAAAGCCTGGGCGGCAGCTACGACGGCCACTGCCGCCACCAGGCGCCCGCCCCCGATGCCACCATCGCCTGGCGCCTGAAACTCTACGACCTGCCCCCCGGCTTTAGCCTGCCCGGCCACATTGCCTTTAGCGACTTGTTCCAGGGCGGGCAACAACAGGATTTGCGTGCGGCGGGGGACCAAATCCTCAAGCGCCGGGACGGCTTTTTTGCCTACCAGCTGGCGGTGGTGGTGGACGATATCGCCCAGGGCATCAGCCACATCATCCGCGGCGCCGACCTGCTGGAGGTTACCGGGCGCCAGATCGCCTTCTTCCAACTGCTGGGCGCGCCGGTGCCCGCCTTTGGCCACCTGCCCCTGGCGCTGCAGGCCAACGGCCAGAAACTGAGCAAACAAAACCAGGCGCCGGCGCTGGTGGATAGCCGCGCTGCGCAGAATCTGTGGCAGGCATTACACTTTTTAGGGCAGAATCCCCCCGCCGGGCTGGATGACTCCAGCGTCAGCGAACTGCTCAGCTGGGCCATGGCCCACTGGCAGCCCGCCCGAGTGCAGGGACTCGGCCAGTTTTATCACCCACAATAACAACAACCCGGGCTTATCCCCGCACCCATGGGAACAGAATCATGAACAACCAACGCCTGGTTATCTTGCTGCTGCTGGCCGCCTATATCTTCTCCCCCTCGGTGTTTAACTGGATCGTAGATCCCGAGGGCTCCTGGTATCGCCCCTATATTGTCTGGCTGCTGGTGATCGCCATCGCCTTTAGCCTGCAGCTGCGCCGCCACCGCCCGCGCAACCTGGATTAGCCTATTAGCCTTTTTTGATACACCTCCCAGATGACCTTTGACCTAAGCCAAGTTGCCCTGATCGGGATTTGCTACCTGCTGTTGCTGTTCGGCATCGCCTATGTGACCGAGCGCGGCTGGATTCCCGACCGCATCACCTCCCACCCGGTGACCTATATTTTGTCGCTTGGCATCTTTGCCAGCGCCTGGGCCTTTTACGGGGTGATCGACCTAGCCTTCCAGTACGGTTATGGCGCCCTGGCCTACTACCTGGGCACAGGCGCGCTCTTCCTGTTTGCCCCCGTTGCCCTGGCGCCATTGGCGGAACTGGCGCGCCGCCACCAGGTGCACTCGCTGGCCGATTTGCTGGTGTTCCGCTACCACAGCAACGCCGTGGGCGCGCTGACCACCCTGTGTATGCTGTGCGGTATTTTGCCGTTGATGGCGCTGCAAATTCAGGCCATTGCCGACACCATGCATATCCTCACCGTGAGCAGCAACCCCACCCTACCGCTGGAGGGCACAGGGCTCACCTTTAAAGATTTGATGGCGCTTTGCTACTGCTCGATCCTGGCCTTTTTTACCCTTTCCTTCGGCGCCAACCGCGACCAGCACCGCGGCCTGATCACCGCCATGGCGTTTGAATCCCTACTCAAGGTGTTTGCCCTTTGCGCGGTGGGCTTTGTCGCCGTGTTTGGCGTGTTTGACGGCCTGGACGGGCTCGACCAATGGCTGCTGGAGCACCCGGAAAACCTGGCCCTGCTGCACAACCCCATACACACAGATTCCGCCCACACACTGCTGCTGGTGTTTGTCGCCACGGCGGTCACCATGCCCCACATTTTCCACCTGGGCCTGGCGGAAAACCCGCTGATGCGCAACTCCCACACAGTCACCTGGGCCTTCCCCCTGTTCCTGTTGCTAATGGCGCTGCCGATTTTCCCCATCCTCTGGGCCGGCGCCGAACTGGCCGTACCCCTGCCGCCCCAGTACTACACCCTGGGCGTACCCATACTCTTCGATTCCCCCGGCCTGACCCTGCTCGCCTTCCTCGGCGGCCTCTCGGCCTCCACCGGCGCCATGGTGATCATCTCCCTCGCCCTGGCCACCATGGTGATGAACCACTGGCTGCTGCCCAGCCTGAAACTGCGCGCGCGCCACGACATCTACAGCCAGCTGATCTGGCTGCGGCGGATGCTGATCGCCGCCATCTTCCTCGGCGGCTATCTGGTGTACTGGCTGCTGGACAACCGCTACAGCCTCACCAACCTGGCGCTCACCGCCTTTATCGCCACCCTGCAGTTCCTGCCCGCCACCTTTGCCATTGTGTTCTGGAGCAAGGGCAACCGTCGCGGCCTGCTCGCCGGCCTGGGCCTGGGTACCGCCATCTGGGCCGTGGGCATGCTGATTCCCATGCTCACCGGTATCGACTATGTGCAGCTGCCCCTGCTGGAGCAACCGCTGCGCCTGGGGGTCAACTACTGGGAGGAAATCACCCTGCTCTCCCTGGGCATCAACAGCCTTTGCTTTGTGGTGATTTCGCTGCTGACCAAACAGACCGAAGACGAGGAATACAACGCCGACCTCTGCGCCGCCGACGAGCTGAGCCACCCGGTGCGCCTGGCGCTGGACGTGCACTCCGCCTCGGAGTTCAAGGTGCGCCTGGCCAAGCCCCTGGGCAAGGTCACCGCCAGCCGCGAAGTGGATATAGCCCTGAAAGAACTGGGCCTGAGCATCAGCGAGCGCCGCCCCTACGCCCTGCGCCGCCTGCGCGACCAGATCGAAGGCAACCTCTCCAGCCTCATGGGGATCCATGTCGCCAGCGAGATCATGGACAAGTACATCCCCCACCAGATCGCCGAAGCCCGCGACACAGTGGACATCAACCTGATTGAAAACCGCCTCAACCAGTACCGCGACCGCCTGACAGGTATGGCGGCAGAGCTGAACAACCTGCGCCTCTACCACCGCAAAACCCTGGAGGAGCTGCCCCTGGCGGTTTGCTCCCTCGGCCGCGATATGGAAATCCTGATGTGGAACAAGGCCATGGCGGCACTTACCCAAACCCCCAGCGAGGATGTCACCGGCTCCTACCTGGAGGACATCCCCGAACCCTGGTGCAGCCTGCTAATCGACTTCAGCAGCAGCAGCGAGCCGCACTTTTACCGCCGCGAAATCGAACTGGACGGCCGCCCCCACTGGATCAGCCTGCACAAAGCCAATATCGCCGGCCCCGTCAGCGCCGAAGCCTACGACCAGGTGATGCTGCTGGAAGATGTCACCGAAACCCAACTGCTGGAACAGGAACTGGTGCACTCGGAGCGCCTCGCCTCGGTGGGCCGCCTGGCCGCCGGGGTCGCCCACGAAATTGGCAACCCCATCACCGGCATCGCCTGCCTGGCGCAAAACCTGCGCTATGAATCCGAGGAGCCGGGCGCCGTGCTGGACACCGCCGAGCAGATCCTCAGCCAAACCGACCGGGTCAGCCGCATAGTGCAATCCCTGGTGAGCTATTCCCACGCCGGCCACGCCAGCAAAAGCGATTTTGAAGCCGTATCCCTGCGCGACTGCGCCAACGAGGCCATCCAACTGCTATCGCTGCAAAAGGATAAAAACCAGGTGCTCTTCTGTAACGACATCCCCAAAAGCGCCGTGGTGGATGGCGATGCACAGCGCATCATTCAGGTTTTTATAAATCTTTTATCTAACGCCCGGGATGCCAGCCCGGATCAAGGGCGTGTTATGCTTGAAAGTAACGAAGATGAGTACTCAGTAACAGTTTCTGTTACCGATGAAGGCCACGGCATACCACCGGAGCTGGTTGAGCGCATACTCGAGCCCTTCTTTACCACCAAGGAACCGGGCGAGGGCACAGGCCTGGGCCTGGCCATGGTTTACAGTATTATCGAAGACCACAGCGGCCACCTGGACATCATCAGCCCGGCCGATACGGTCAAAAATTGCGGCGCCAGGTTTGAGTTCACCCTGCCGCGCCATATGGATTTCCCGTCAGAGGAATAGGAGAGACGCGGGCGCCCAGGCACTCCGCCAGCGCTTGGTATTGCCAACGCGTTTTATTACCAAAACAGAGATGTAGCCTGTAATCACCATCAGCCAGACGACAGACCGCTATGAGTAAGATCCTGATTGTTGAAGACGAAACCATTATCCGCACCGCATTGCGCAAGCTATTGGAGCGCAACCAGTACGAAGTGAGCGAGGCCCCCTCGGTCAAAGAAGCCACGGGCAAGCACAACCTCAAGGATTTCGACCTCATCATCAGCGACCTGCGCCTGCCCGGCGCCCCGGGCACCGACCTGATCAAACTGGCGGGCGACACCCCGGTGCTGATCATGACCAGCTACGCCAGCCTGCGCTCCGCGGTGGACTCCATGCGCATGGGCGCGGTGGACTACATCGCCAAGCCCTTCGACCACGACGAAATGGTCACCGCCGTCAAACGGGTGATCGGCAAGGCCAAGGCCGCCAACAAGGGCGCCGTTGCCGGCCAAACTGCCAGCAGCACTATTGCCGGTATTATCGGCAACAGCGATGTGATGCAGGATCTCTACAACCGCATCCACAAGGTCGCTCCCACCAACGCCACCGTACTGATCCACGGCGAAACCGGCACCGGCAAAGAGCTGGTGGCCCGCGCCCTGCACGAGGAAAGCTCGCGCAGCAACCACCTGATGATCTCGGTCAACTGCGCCGCCATTCCCGACACACTGATTGAATCCGAGCTGTTCGGCTACGAAAAAGGTGCCTTTACCGGTGCCGCCAACAACCGCGAAGGCCTGGTGGCCGCCGCCGACGGCGGCACCCTGTTCCTCGACGAAATCGGCGAACTGCCCCTGGAAGCCCAGGCCCGCCTGCTGCGGGTACTGCAAGAGGGCGAGGTGCGCCCCCTGGGTTCGGTAGAATCGCGCAAGGTGGATGTGCGCCTGGTGGCCGCTACCCACCGCGATCTGCGCAAGCTAACCAAAGAAGGCAAGTTCCGCGAAGACCTCTACTTCCGCCTCAATGTTGTCCAGCTGGAGCTGCCACCCCTGCGCGAGCGCGGCCGCGACATCATCAACATCGCCGAAAGCCTGCTGCAGCGCTACTGCGGCCAGTTCGGCAAACCCCAGCTCAAACTCTCGGCGGCGGCTATTGATGCCATCATGGGTTACACCTGGCCGGGCAACGTGCGCGAGCTGGAAAACGCCATGCAGCGCGCCGTAATCCTCTGTGAAGACAGCAGTGAAATTGGTGTTAACCTGCTCTCCATAGACCAGGACCTTAACCACCTGGAAGACGACGGCGACTCCATCCTGGAAACCCCGCGCCTGGCCAACCGCAACAGCGGCCGCAGCACCAGCGAAGACCTATCCCTGGAAGACTACTTCCAGCGCTTTGTCCTGGAACACCAGGACACCATGAGCGAGACAGAGCTGGCGCGCAAACTGGGTGTCAGCCGCAAATGCCTGTGGGAGCGTCGCCAGCGCCTGGGTATACCGCGCAGCAAATCAAGCGCTTCCAGCGTTAAATAAACCTGGGCAGCCGCAAACACAAAGCCTCGCCGGCATCCCGGCGGGGCTTTGTTGTTTCTGGGCCTTGTTGTTTCTGGGCTTTGTGTTCTGGGCATTGTTGTTTCTAGCCCCATCCCAAAAGGCGCAGTTGTCGTTTGGTGACGTTTTTTCTGCCCCAAGGGGAACCTTTTGTTGAATCATCCGTCAATCTGTTACCCCCACTCACGCAAGTGTTACCGCGCAAAAACTGTTACCGCTACCCAACAACCGTAACAATCCCACCTCACTTTTGTAACCCTTCGAAATAACAAAACGCAATAAGACACCCACCAAAAAACCCATCTCATTGATTTAATTGAATTTTCCAACATTGGCACAACAAATGCCTTCTATGGCGCATAACAAAAACAAACAATAAGAATGAGCGCACAATTACTAATAACAACAACAAATAATAAAAAGCTGAAAAACTTGAATAACAACAACAAACAATAAGAAACGAAGATTTGCAAAATAAGAACAACAAACAATAAAAAACGTAGAAATTACTAATAACTACAACAAACAATAAAAACAGAAAAATTGAATAACAATAAACAAAACCAATTAGAAAGACCACGCTAGAAGACAAGAGCAATAAGACAGTAAAATAAAGCGGATTACTGACTAGGCACGGGATGGGATAGCACGCGACACGGGATGATAGCCATGGAGGCCCCCATTGAGATGCCAAATCGCAGCACTCCGGTGCTACCCTCCAGCGGGAAGACGAAAGTCTTCCCGTTTTGCTTTATAGGGCCAGAGTTTTCTTTTGATGGCCCCACCTGTGATAGCCCCACCTGTTTTTCCACCTGAAGCCAACAACCACACCCAGGCCGGCGGCGCCCGGATTCGGCTCCCGGCGCCAGCCGCGCTGGTCGTGTAAAGCCCGGAGGTCTGCTAAACTCGCCGCTTTCCTGCAACTGACTGCACTCAATTACGCGACGACACCATGCTTAAACGCTTGTTAAATTTGATAATTCCTCGCGCCAAGGATGCCTCCTCCCCCGCCGGACAAGGCCAGCACCCAGGCCCAACCCTTATCCCGCGCGACCAACACGGTGTGTCGCGCAAGAACATCAGCCCTGCCGCCCTGCGGATTATCAAACAGCTGCACGAAGCCGGCTTTGAAGCCTATCTGGTGGGTGGTGGTGTGCGCGACCTGCTGCTGGGCGGCCATCCCAAGGATTTCGATGTAGCCACCAACGCCACCCCCGAAGAGGTGCGCCGCCTGTTCCGCGGAGCCCGTATCGTCGGCCGCCGCTTCCAAATCGTCCATGTGCGCATGGGCCGCGAAATGATTGAGGTGACCACCTTCCGCGGCCACCACGATGAAGAAGTCAGCCAGGCGCGCAATGAAGACGGCATGCTGCTGCGCGACAATGTCTACGGCACCCTGGAAACCGACGCCATGCGCCGCGACTTCACGGTCAACGCCCTGTATTACGACCTGAAAACCTTTTCCATCATCGACTACACCGGCGGCATGCAGGATCTGAAAAAACGCAGCCTGCGCATGATTGGCGACCCCAGCACCCGCTACAAAGAAGACCCAGTGCGCATGCTGCGCGCCCTGCGCTTTGCCGCCAAGCTCGGCTTTGAGCTGGAGCCGGCCACCGCCAAGCCCATCCGCCCCCTGGGCAATCTACTGCTCAATGTGTCCGAGGCGCGCCTGTTTGAAGAGGTGCTCAAGCTGTTCCTCAACGGCTCCGCCACCGCCACCTTTAACCTGATGCGCGACTACGACCTGCTACAACAGCTGTTCCCCGGCACCGATGAGGCGCTCAAAGCCAATGAGCCCTACATGGCCGAACTGGTCGACCTGTGCATGACCAACACCGACAAACGCATCCGCAGCGATAAAACCGTTACCCCGGCGTTTATCTACGCCGCCCTGTTGTGGCCGGCCCTGCAGCGCCGCTATCGCGCCCTTAGCGGCAGCGGCACCCAGCTGCAAACCTGGAACCAGGCCGCCCAGGATGTGATTAGCCAGCAGCTGGCGCGCACCTCCATCCCCAAGCGCTTTTTGATTCCCATGCGCGAGATTTGGGACCTGCAACAGCGCCTGCCCAGCCGCATGGGGATGCGCGCCCTGCGTCTACTCGACCACCCGCGCTTCCGCGCCGCCTACGACTTTTTGCTGATGCGGGAAGATGCCGGCGAACCCCTGGAAGGACTGGGCAGCTGGTGGACCCACTACCAGGCCGCCAACGACGAAGAGCGCGAAGCTATGGTCAAAGCGCTGAGCAAGCCCGCCGGCAGCGGTAAGCCCCGCCGTCGCCGTCCGCGCAAACCCAAGGGCGCAGGCTCCGACCAGGGTGAATTAAACCTATGACCCAGGCGTATATCGGCCTGGGCAGCAACCTCGATAACCCGCTCAACCATATCCAACAGGCGCTGGTTGAGCTGGCGCAACTGCCGCAGACCCGTTTACTGGGGCAATCGCGCCTCTACCGCAGTAAGGCCCTGGGGCCAGTGCAGCCCGACTACATCAACGCTGTGGCCCTGCTCGATACCCAATTAGCGCCCCTGGCCCTGCTCGACCAGCTGCAAGCCCTGGAGCAAGCCCACCGCCGGGTGCGCCTGGAGCACTGGGGGCCGCGCACCCTCGACCTGGATATATTGCTGTATGGCGACCAGCAGATCGCCAGTGAGCGGCTTACAGTGCCCCATCCGTTTATGACCCAGCGCAGCTTTGTGCTCTACCCTCTGGCGGATATCAGCCCTGCGCTGCAACTGCCCGATGGCCGCCCCCTGGCCGAGCTGCTGCGCCTGTGCCCGGCCGATGGCCTGGCGCCCCTTGTCGACGAGGAACTCTAAGTGGATGCCATTTTTGCCGAACTCGGCCTCGACCTGACCCGCGCCCAATTGCCGCGCTTTATCGCCGTGGAAGGCTGTATCGGTGTGGGCAAAACCACCCTGGCGCGCAACCTGGCGCAGCTGTTTAACTACGACACGCTGCTGGAGCAGCCGGAGCACAACCCCTTTCTGGAGCGCTTTTACCGCGATCCCAAATCCACTGCCCTGCCCACCCAGTTGTTCTTTTTGTTCCAGCGCGCCAACCAGATCCAAAGCCTGCGCCAGAACGACCTGTTTGAACCGGTGCGGGTGGCGGATTTTTTAATGGACAAAGACCAGCTGTTTGCCCGGGTGACCCTCGACGACGACGAGTTCGCCATCTATCGCCAGGTGTACGACAAGCTCCTGATAGACGCGCCGCGCCCCGACCTGGTGATCTACCTGCAGGCGCCGCTGAACGTGCTGAGCGAGCGCATCCGCCAGCGCGGCATAGCCGCCGAGCAGCACATCAGCCAGGAATACCTGCAGGCGCTCAACGATGCCTACACCGAATTTTTCCATTACTACGATGGCGCCCCGCTGCTGATCGTCAACGCCCAGGATCTCAACCTGGCCAGCAACCGCGACCACTTCCGCCAATTGGTGGAATATATCCTCACCATCAAAAGCGGGCGCCACTACTATAATCCGGTACCCGCCCTCTAATTCCGCCCGCGCGGCACAGCGAGAACACCTATGGTCTACGGAACCCTTCCCTCTGGCACCCCTACCGCCAATACCGCTCTCACCAAGGCGGTCACCATCAACACCCTGAATAAGCTCAAGGCTGCGGGGGAAAAGTTTGTGGTGATTTCGCTCTACGACGCCCATATGGCGGCCATGGCGCAGCGCTGCGGGGTGGAAGTGGTGCTGATTGGCGACTCCCTGGGCATGACCGTGCTGGGCTACGACAGCACCATTCCGGTGACCATGGAGCAGATGATTTACCACGTGGAAGCCGTGGCGCGGGGCAATAAGAAATCGCTGATTATCGGCGACCTGCCGTTTATGACTTACGGCACCCCGGAAGATGCCCTGCGCAACTGCGCGCGCATCATGCAGGCCGGCGCCCAGATGGTGAAACTGGAAGGCGGCGCCTGGCTTGCCGATACAGTGCGCATGCTCGCCGAGCGGGGTGTGCCCGTGTGCGCCCACTTGGGTTTAACGCCCCAATCGGTCAACAAATTTGGCGGCTTCCGGGTACAGGGGCGCGATGCCGATTCGGCGGCCAAGATCCTCGCCGACGCCAAGCTGCTGGCCGAAGCCGGTGCCGACCTGCTGGTGCTGGAGTGCGTACCCGCGCCCCTGGCGGCGCAGATCACCCGGGAAATCCCCATACCTACCATTGGCATAGGCGCCGGCAAGGATACCGATGCCCAGGTGCTGGTGATTAACGACATCCTCGGCTTAACCGAACAGCCGCCCAAGTTTTCCAAGAATTTCCTGCTGGAAGCCAACGACATACCCGGCGCCATGCAAAAGTATGTCGCCGATGTGAAAGCCGGCATCTTCCCGGCTGATGAAAACAGCTTTTTTTAAACCCGTTTTACGCAGATACCAACGCCGGGATTAACAAAGATTTAATACGGCGCATAAAACAACAACTGCTACACTTTGCATCAGCTTTATTCGGTCAATACCTCGGTTGCTGCCACAACAACAAACAAGGCAGTGAACTAACCTTTTCATGGTACAGCCCCGGCTGCGCCCCAGGTTTATTAACCCAGGTATACATTATGAAGTCACCACTCAAACTCACCCTGGCCAGCCTAGCCCTGGCCGCTGCGGCGCTGGGCCAGCTGCCGCTCGCCACTGCCGCCGATACTGCCGCTCCCGCCGGCAACAGCGCCCAGGCCGCTCTGGAGGCGCAATGGCAGGCCTATATCGCCCGCTCCCAGGCACTGCGCAAAAAAGACCAAGAGCAACTCCGCAAGGAAATGAAACGCCGCGGCCTGAAAGAGCCGCTGCAGCCCGCCTACACCAAAGAATTTGGTTTTGAGCCACAGCAGCCGCTGGAATGGTTTAAATCCGCCGAGGGCCAGCAGGTGATGGAAGCCATACTCTCACTGCAAACCCCATCGGGCGGCTGGTCCAAGCGCACCGATATGACCAAAAAGCGCAAACCCGGCATGGCCTTTGGCAGCGAGAAAGGCTACATCCCCACCTTTGACAACGACGCCACCAGCATGCAGCTGCGCCTGCTGGCCCAGGCTTACACAGCCACTGGCAACAAGGCCTATAAGGAATCCTTTGGCCGCGGCCTGGAGCTGATTTTCGCCGCCCAATATCCCAATGGCGGCTGGCCGCAAAACTACCCGCTGGTGGGCGGCTACCACAATTACATCACCTACAACGATTCGCTGATGGTCAACCTGATGTTCCTGCTGCGCGATATCGCCAAGGGTGAGGGCAGCTACGCCTTCGTTAGCGCCGAACAGCGCAAGGCCGCCCAGCACAGCCTGGACAAGGCCATCGAATGCGCGCTCAACACCCAGGTGCTGGTGGGCAACAAACTCACCGTGTGGGGCGCGCAGCACGACCCCATCACCCTAATGCCCGCCAAAGCCCGCGCTTACGAGATGGCCTCGCTCACCAGCAGTGAAAGCGTATGGATGGTGGAATTCTTTATGGGCCTGGATAACCCCAGCCCGGCGGTGATCGAATCGGTACACGCGGCGGCGGCCTGGTACGAGGCCACCAAAATCACCGGCAAAACCTGGGTGCGCGGTGACGCCCAACTGACTGACGACGCCAAGGCCCCGCCACTGTGGGCGCGCTTTTACGAACTGGGCAGCAACAAACCCATTTTTGGCGACCGCGATGACTCGGTGCACTACGAGGTGGGCAAGGTGTCCAAAGAGCGCCGCGAAGGCTACGCCTGGTTTAGTACCGCACCTAACAAGGTGCTGAAAAACTATGCCAAGTGGGCCAAGAAATACCCGCGCAACTAGTTTTTGCTTAACATTCTTGCGATAAAAAAAGGCGCTCTAGTGCGCCTTTTTTTATCGCTGATTGTTTGCGACATTACTGGCCATCGCTCGACCAGATTTTCATCGTCTGCACCGCCAGCAGCAAACACTTATCGCCCTGCTTCACATAGGTGCGCATAAATTGGTAATCCATACTACGAAAGCTTTTGCCATCGGTATTCCACTTCTCCACCCGGCTTAGCCCCTGGAGCACAGCGGTATCGCCCAGGCGCTGGATGGTGATATCGCCAGAGCGGCGCGCCTTGGGGATTTCCGCCGGTTTATCCATACGCGCCAGCAGCTGCGCGCGGTTTTCCTTCTGGCTGGCCAGGTTGTGCACCCACAAGTACTCGGGCGCCAGCAGCGCCTCCAATAATTTCACATCGCCCACACGCAGCGCCTCTTCATAGGCTGCATCCAACTGGCGCAGCGCCTGGGGCTCCAGGCAATCGCTGGCACAAACCGGCAGGGCCATTGCCAACCACAAAGCCCCCAGTATTTTTTTCACACTTACCTCCAACACAAGAACCTATTGCAAAATGGCTCGCCCAAAATAAAAAAGCCGACACCATAAGATGCCGGCCAAGACCATACTAGAAACAATAAAGGGGAGTTCCAACTGGGCGATAAAACCCACCGATCACTATCAACCACATCCTACATCGCAAAAACCAACGTTTCGGGAAAGCTCAACCAAACTTGACGACGAGCTGGTCGGGATTCCGCGGCGCGCGGCGCGACGGT
>CAMLRI010000001.1 GCA_946482385.1 uncultured Cellvibrio sp. | reverse complement strand
CAACAATTTGGTGATGATTACCGCGCTTACCTGCAAAAGGTGAGGCGCTGGCTGTAACAAATTCCCTGCTGCCGCATCCATAAGGCAAATTTGTTTACCACTTATGGATGCCCGCTATGCGCAATACCCTCGCCCACCGTTATCACTGCTTGCAACAACCTTTTATCAGCCTGGGGGAAAGCCTGGCGCCCTTGGCGTTGCGCTTGTTTTTGGTGCCGGTGTTTTGGATGGCGGGCAGCAGCAAGCTGCAAGCTTTTGATAGCACCGTAGCCTGGTTTGGCAATGGCGACTGGGGGCTGGGCTTGCCATTGCCCTGGTTGATGGCTTTTTTGGCCACGGCCGCCGAATTGACGGGCGCCCTGTTGCTGGCCCTGGGGTTATTTACCCGCCTGATTAGCATCCCCCTGATGGTGACCATGTTGGTGGCCATTTTTGCGGTGCACTGGGATAACGGCTGGCAGGCCATTGCCGACGCCCAGGCGCCTTTTGCCAATGAACAGGTGCTGGCCGCGGCGGAAAAACTGGAGCGCGCCCGCGCCATTTTACAAACCCACGGCAATTACGACTGGCTGACTGCCAGCGGCAATTTTGTGATTTTGAACAACGGTATTGAGTTTGCGACTATTTATTTGTTGATGCTGCTGGCGCTGCTGGCCTTGGGCGGCGGCCGCTACACCAGCGCGGATTACTGGCTGGCAAAAAAAATCGCTCCCGTAAAACCTGCATGACCGGGGAATGCTAAGCTGGCATTAGCCAACCCCCGGATCATTTTATGCTTGCAACGGAAATTCTATCGCCTTCAGCTGCGCCATCCGCTGCCCCCCTGAGCGAGACAGCACTGGTTGAGCGCCTGATAGCGGGTGATGACGCCGCTTTTGCGCTGCTGATATCCCAGTACCATTCACTGCTGGTAACAGTGGCGCGCGCCATTATTGGCGAGGCTTTTGCCGATGATGTGGTGCAGGATAGCTGGCTGGCGATTTACCAGCATATTGCCAACTTTGAAGGCCGCGCCTCGCTCAAAACCTGGATGATTAAAATTGTGAGCAATCAGGCCAAAACCCGTTTGCGCCGCGAAGCGCGCCAGGTGTCGCTGGAGCAATTGGATGGCGATAACCCCGGCAGTTTTTTGGAACAGGGCAACCCTTATTTATCCGACCATCGCTTCAAACCCAACGGCCATTGGCAAGGCAATATTCCTCACTGGCACCAGGAGGCACCCGAAGCCCTGCTGGAAGAGCGCCAATTAAAAACCTGTATCCAAAAAACCCTGGCGCAGCTGCCGCCCAAACAAAAAGCCGCTTTTATCCTGCGCGATATAGAACAGCTGGGCTTTGATGAAATTTGCCAACATTTGGATATCAGCGCGGCCAATGTCCGCGTGCTGGTGCACCGCGCGCGCCTGGCATTAATGCATGTGATAGATCGCTACCAGGAGACAGGAGAATGCTAAGTTGCAAAGAGGTTGCACAAGTCGCCAGCGATTATCTGGAACAGAACACACCGGGCAAACTTAACTGGCAAATCCGCTTACACCTGCTGATGTGCGCCAATTGCCGCCGCTTTATGCGGCACCTGCGCATTACCACCCAAGTGGCCAGCCAAATCGCCGCCCCCCAGGAACCGCACCCGAACCCACAGGCATTACTGGCGCAAATTAAACAGCGCGATCAAGCCAAGTCCCGCAGCTAATGTTATTCCGCCGCCGCGCCCAATTTGCGCATTTTGGCCAAGTGTTTTTGCACGGTTTTTTCATCCATATTGGCAACCATGCCAATCAGGGTTTCATTGACCGGTGCAATGCCAATAAAACCGAGGATATTGCGCTCCAGGGATTTCACGCTGTGGGCGCGAAAATACCAGCGATACACCAGCGCCGGCATACCCATGGTAACCACCACCCGCGCCGAGCGGCCGCCCAGGGCTTTGTGCGCAAACGGATTCTTGCCATCGGATGAAAAAGCAAATTGCGGCCGCGCCACCTGCTCGAGAAACCCTTTAAGCAAAGCTGGCATATCGCCCAGCCACAGCGGAAAAAAGAACACCAAATGCTCGGCCCAGCGAATCGCCTCCTGCGCCGGTTTTAAGCTGGCCGGCAGCGCACCGTGCTCCCACTCCTGCTGGCTGCGCAACAGCGGAAAATCCAGCGCCGCTACCTCTAATTGTTGCACCTGATGCCCGGCAGCTTCCGCCCCCTGGCAATAGGCCCGCGCCAGGGCATTACACAAATGATGCTGCTGTGGATCCGGATGCCCCTGTACCAAGAGTATTCGTTTCGCCATGATCATTCCCTCCTCGCGAGTGTCGATTCAACTCCACTAGCCTACGCCTGTGCGACGCGAGTTTTTTTGATATAACACAAACCCTGCCCCCCATAGACTCTACTGACAACCCCTGGCAGTAAGGCTGGGCTAAAGTGCCCGGCAAGCTGTTGCCCCCGTCAAGGATTTGCCCATGCCTGCCAGTATTGAAACGCTGATTAACAACCTGTACCGCCAGGATGGGCGGCGGATATTGGCTACCCTGATTCGCCTGTTAAACGATTTTGAACTGGCCGAGGAAGCCACCCAGGAGGCTTTTGCCGCCGCGCTGCAACAGTGGCCGCACGAAGGCGTGCCCCACAACCCCCGCGCCTGGCTGGTGTCTACCGGGCGCTTTAAGGCCATAGACCAGCTGCGCAAACGGGCGCGACTGCAGGCCTTACCCGATGAGCAGTTACATGCCCTGGAAGACCCCGCCAGCCATAGCCACCACTGGGATGGCGAGTTACTGGAAGACGACCAGCTGCGCCTGATTTTTACCTGCTGCCACCCCAGCCTGGCGCCCGAAGCGCAGTTGGCGCTCACCCTGCGCGAAGTTTGCGGCCTAACCACCGAGGCTATAGCCCGCGCTTTTTTCACCAGCCCCAGCACCCTGGCGCAGCGCATAGTGCGCGCCAAAAACAAAATCCGCACAGCGCGCATTCCCTATGAAATTCCCGCCCGCGCCCAATTGCCCGAGCGTTTGGCGGCGGTGCTGAAAGTTATCTACCTGGTATTTAACGAGGGCTATGCCGCCAGCTCGGGCGAGAGTTTGATTCGCCACGAATTGGCCAATGAGGCCATCCGCCTGGGGCGCCTGTTGGTGGAACTGCTGCCCGAACCCGAAGCCCTGGGGCTGCTGGCCTTGATGCTGATCCAGCAGGCGCGGGCACAGGCGCGCCTGGATGCACAGGGCGATTTGATCCGCCTGGAAGACCAGGATCGCCGCCTGTGGGATAAGGCGCAAATTGCCGAGGGCTCGGCATTGATCCAACGCGCCCTGGTGCAGGGCGGTGCCGGTGTTTACAGCCTGCAGGCAGCCATTGCCGCCGTGCACGCCGAAGCGCCCAGTTTTGCCGCCACCGATTGGCACGAAATTGTCGGGCTTTACGATTTGCTGTTGCGTATCAGCCCCAGCCCGGTGGTGGAACTTAACCGCGCGGTGGCGGTGGCCATGCGCGACGGCCCGGCCGCTGGCCTGGGGTTGATCGACCAACTATTGGCAGCCGGGCAGCTGCGCGATTACCACCTCAGCCACGCGGCGCGGGCGGAGCTATTACAGCAGCTAAATCAGCGGGATGAGGCCGCAGCGGCTTATCGCCTGGCGCTGTCGCTCACCCAGCAAAGTGCCGAGCAGCGCTTTTTGCAGCGGCGCCTGGCGGCGCTGGCGCCATAATTTTTTCACGGCGGCTGTCGAATTCCGCCGATGGCCAACGACTAGACACTGTTCCCGCTTGTGTTTGACGCGCAACACCCAAGAGCTATTCACCCACATCATCAAGGAGCCACACCATGAGCCATTATGTAGACGGTTTTTTACTGCCCATCGCCCCCAGCAAACTCCAGGATTACCAAAAAATGGCCAGCCTGGCCGGCTCTGTGTGGAAAGAGCACGGCGCCATTGCCTACTGGGAATGCGTGGGCGATGACTTCAATTGCCACGACATGACCTCCTTTCGCCAGGCCGCCGGCTGCAAGGATGATGAAACCGTGGTGATCGCCTGGATTATTTACCCCTCACGCGAAGAGCGCGACCGCATTAATGCAGCAGTGATGGCCGACCCGCGCCTGCAAGACATGTGCAACGACGACTCACTGTTCGATTACAAACGCATGGCCTACGCCGGCTTTAAAGAGCTGGTGCGCTACCAATAATTCCTACACGAGGCTGCTATGAAATACCTGTGCCTGGTTTACTACGACGAAAAACTGATTAACACCATGGGCGCCAGCGACTGGCAAGCGCTTAACCGCGAGTGTGTAGCCTGCGGGGAATCCCTGCGCGGCAGTGGCCATATGCTGGGCGGCCACGCCTTGCACCCCACCAGCACTGCCACCAGTTTGCGCCTGCGCGATGGCGTACCACTGATTACCGATGGCCCCTTTGCCGAAACCAAAGAACAGCTGGCCGGATTTTATTTGTTGGATGCGCGCGACCTGAACGAAGCGCTGCAACTGGCCAGCAAAATTCCCCCTGCACGCCTGGGCACTATAGAAGTGCGACCGGTGCGCGAACTGGACCCGGAAAAAGATGAACGATTTGAGCAGCGCTTTGCCTAGCAGCCAAGCAACAGCCGCGCTAACACCGCGCATTGAACAGGCCGGGCCGCTGATGATTGCCGGCCTGCGCATGGCCTTGGGGGCGCAGGCCGCCGAGCAAATTCCCCAGCTGTGGCAACAGTTGGCGCAGCACCGCGACAGGATTCCGCAGCGCGTTGGTGAAACTGCTTATGGCCTGTGCATACGCGCGCCCGGCGGCGCCATGCAATACCTCGCCGGTGTAGCTGTGTGGGATTTTGACGGGCTGCCGGAACCTTTGCGGGGTTTTGTGGTGCCCGCCCAGGACTATGCGGTGTTTCACCAGGACGCAGCTGTCGCCAACATTCGCCAAACGATTGATGCTGTGTTCGACGATTGGCTGCCCAACTCTGGCTACCAAGTGCCGGGGCAGCAGCCGCTGCATTTTTTTGAGCGCTACGGCCCCGGCTTTAACCCCGTCAGCGGCACAGGGGCCATCAGCCTGTGGCTGCCCATAAAAAAGGGGCGCTAACTGCGCCCCCGTTATTTCCTCTTTGCCAACCAGCTTGCCGCTAGGATTTTGCCCCCTCATCCGGCGCCGGCAACTGGCTGTTGAGCGAGACTATGCGCGTTTTGCTGATGCGATGGCGATAAATTTCGCGCAGGTATTTAATCGCTTTTTTCACACTGGTGCGCGATAAGCGGATATCGTTGATGGAGCAGAATTTTTCCGGGTCGTTAATCAGCTCGCGGTACTTTTTCTCGTACATCGGCTTGATCGCATACCAGTTGGTATCAAGGATTTTGGCCGGGTTTTCGTGCTCATTGAGCATCTCATCCAACTTCGCTTCATCGAATTTATCGGCGCTGATAAAGTCGAGCATGGCTTTATCCAGCTGGTCGTCAAAGCGGAAATCGCTCTTGGCAAAACAGCGTTTGATAAAGGCCACTATCAGGGTGAGGAAGTCGTCACTCAAACAGGGGCTCTTAACAATCAGGGTGGTAAGGGAAATATTGGCCGAGGCGCCAATCACCAATGCGTAACGTTTGAGCGTGGTATTGGGGAAAAGCGCATTCAAGTGCGATTTGAGTTTGTTTAAATCCATATAGGACAGCTTGTAGTCCTTGGGCAGCGACACAATCGACACAATCGACGAGCAATTTTTAAAGAAGTGCAGCTGCTTTAACTCTTCCGGGTCATAGCCATTTTTTAAATAGCGGCCGAGGGCGGCGCGATAGCGCTCCGATTCTATCGGCAGCAAGCTGATGCCCTCTATCGCCTGGGTCACCTTGTTAAAGTGCGGCAGGTCGATGGAGCGGAAGAACAAATCGTCAATATTCAATTCGCTGGCTTTTTTATCCTGCGCGCGGGATTTTTCGCTCACTTGCGGCAGCGCCGGAATCACCGATTCGGCATAGGCCACCGCCACCGGGCCGGCCAGGCTCATAAACAAATCGTTGGCATCCAGGCGAATGGTTTCGCCTATATCTATACCGGCGCGGCGGAAATAATTTTCGTCGTAATCGGTGGTGACTGCCTGGGCGGTGAGAATGTTAAAAATTTGCTGGGAGATGTACTGGTTGGCGTACTTCTCCATGGCATTGACATCGATATGGGGAATATTGCCGTCGTCGGTAGCCTCGGCGTAGCGCATGATGTCGTTGGAAATCAGCATCATGGCATTCCAGGGGCGGATGCGGCGCATCACACTGGCTTCGCTGTTATCTTCGTTATCGAAGTTGTAAGAGAAATCCCACTCCTCCGATAAATATTTGCACAGCAAGCGCCCGGCGTTAATGTGCAGCGCCTCCGACATTTCCACGCCGTGGTCGGAAATATTGGGCAGTATGCAAATGCCGCTGGTAAAAATCGGCTCGAATACAAACGAGTGGCCGCGGTTGTCGGCATCTTCATTGAGCGATTTGGTTTCAAAGGTTTTGCTCATGTAGGCGTACTGCTGTGCCAAACCAAATTCGCTGGCCATGCCCGAGCCGGTGCCGCCGCCGGCGCTGAAAATATAAAAATACAGGCGCGACTGGTTGGCCTTAATGCCACAGGAATCAATTAAATAGGAGTGGACAAATTTCCAATCGGGATTGGCGAAGCGCTGGGTGTCTTTATTGAGGATAATTTTGGCGAGGTATTGGCCGAGGATGGGCGCATTACCGGAACCGCCGGCATGGACTTCGGACAAGTCCATGATTTTCATTTTGGTGTAATCCTTAAGGAAATTGCTGCGCTCGCCCTTGTGGGAAAAACGTATGCGCCCGTCTATGTCTTTGTCCAAGTCGCCGAGCATCACCAGCGGCTCAATGAGAAATACCGGCTTTAATTGGCGGCCGCTTTTCAGGCTAAAGCTGCGTTTGATCCAGCGCATGGGGCGGCGGTCCTGCTCGCGCATGGCTTTTTCTTCGCTGAGGAATTCATCCAGGTAAAAGTTGCGCGCGTTGTACACCAGGCTGGCTACATCCAGGGCGATGTTGGAGCCGCAGCGGCCCAAACCTATCAGGCACACCGAGGGGAATTGCGGCTGTTTGCGCGTGTCGCTGTCTTTGTCCTGGTCGAGGTTGAGGTGGGGGTAAACGCTGGAGCGCAGGCTATCCAGGTTGAACAGGATTTTGCCCAGGTCGCGCTCGGTAAAGTACATATAGGCTGGCCCCGCGTCGCTGGGCGCAGGCGCTGCGGCGGGCGCGGTGGGAGCAGGGGTTTCCCCGGCTGGTTCCAGCAGCGCCAGGTCGTCTTGCGGGGTAGGGTCAACAGGGGTGCCGGTGGGGCGGCTGGTTTTTTTGGTAGCCATGGACTGCGTCCTCTGCGCGAGTAGTTATTGGAGCCTAAACCTGTATACAGGCTGAACCTACTAACGCTAGCCAGCTGTCGCGCAAATTACAAATTGCGCGCACCAAAATAATCCACCGCCTTAATGGGGTTGGTCGAGCGCCGCCAACAGTGCCCGGTCGCGGGCATAAATATCCGGCTTGAACACCAGTTTTTGCTCATCCAGCACATCGACTGTCCAATACGCCAGCAAGATGGGCACAGAGCCAGCCAGGCGCAGGTTGCGGGTGTCGCCCTTGGCCAGGGCCTTTTGCAGGGCGGCGGCGTCCCAACCGGGGGTGTCCGCCAACAGCAGCTGCACCAGCTCCAGGGCCCGCTCCACCCGGATACAACCGGAGCTAAAGGCGCGCTGGCTTTTTTCAAACAAGCGCTGGTGGGGGGTGTCGTGCAGGTACACCGAGTGGGGGTTGGGGAAGCGGATTACCGCTTTGCCCAGGGCCGCCTTGGGGCCGGCATCCTGACGCAGGGTAATGTTGCCCGGCTTGTGCCAGTCGACCTGGGCCGGGTCCAGCTCCTGGCCCAGGCCATCGAGCACGCGGATATTGTTGTCGCGCAGGTAAGCCAGGTCGCCCTGGCGCAGCTTGGGCAGTATGTCTTGGCGCAGTATGGTGGGCGGCACTGTCCAGGTGGGGTTGAGGGTGACGATATTGACCGCTGAGCGGAACACCGGCGAGGTGCGGTAGGACATGCCCACCTGCACCCGCGCGCGCCAGATGGGTTCGCCCGCCTTGAAGTAGGTGATCTTGTAGCCGGCCAGATCCACCAGCAGCATGGTATCCGGCAGGCTGTGCAGCAGGCCCCGGGCGCGGTCGAGGTTGGCGCGTATCTGCTCCAGGCGTTGCTCCACCGAAATATTGAGCGCGGCGCGGGTGGCCGCCCCTACGGCGCCATCCGGCTCCAGGTATTGCTCGCGCTGGAAGGTTTTTACCGCCGCCACCAGCTGCTCGTCGAACACCTCATCCGGGTTGATGGCGCGGGGCACTGAACTGCTGGCCGAGGATACTTGGGATGCCTGGGATACCGCCGCTGCCTCAGCCGCCAACAGGGCTTCATGGGCGTTATCCACTTGCGCTTCACCTGCCATACCCACCTCACTGGCCAGCTCAGCCCCAGGCGCTGCAGCCTCCGCTTCCGACGCCGAGAAGGCCGCACCCACACTGCTGCTGGCCGCGCTTGAGCTGGCCAATCGCGCCTGCAGGTCGATACAGCGCTGGATGGGTTCCGGCCAGGGCGAACCCGCTTCGGGGGGGATAACAGCCTCTACCGGGGGCAGGTATTCACCGCTAACGGCCAGGCGACGGCGCAGCACAGCCACCTGGGGATCTATAGCGCAGGGTTTAAGGGTGGGGCCGGCAGCCAGGCTCGGCCAACCACCCAGCGCTTGCAATTGCCGATACTGCTGCAGGCCGCGCCGCAACCCCTCGTAAATCGGGTGCTGGGGGCGCATCAGGGTAAATGCCTGGGCCGGCTGGCCTGTATCGGCAGCGGCCAGCAATTGCTGGCGCAGCGGCTCCGGGGCTAGGGCTTGCCAGTCAAACTGCCAGCGGGGTTGCAGGCTGTCGCCATCCACCTTGCCGTTGTACAGGTGGTAAAGGGCGCGCAGGTAAGCGCTGCTGGCTTTTAGCTCATCGGCCAGGCGCAGCGGCAGGGCTTCGGGGGAATTATCACCCAACAGCGGCGGCGCCAGGCGCAGCTGGCTTAGCTGATAGTCTTCGGGATTGAGGCCATCGGCCTCCAGGCTGGCCAGGGCATCAAGCAGCGCCGCCAGGACGGCCGGCGATTGCCATGCCGGGCGGTAGTCGCGCAGGCGGTAGAACTCCGCCAGGGCGCCAAACTGGCCTGGCTGTGCCGCCTCCGCCGCCAGGGCAAAGTGCGCCTCCAGGTAGTCGCGCAATTCCAGTTGCATATCCAGGCCGCGCTGGGGTGACGGCCTGGGCGCCATGGCGTGGGCCGCGGCCATCCATAATGCCAATACCAGCCACAGCGCCAATACCCGTATTGGCAGCCCATAACTTCCGGTTATAACGCCGGGCATCCTTCTCCCTAACAAAGTCATCCTATTCACCTCAACCACCTCACAAACTGCGGAGTTTCGCCCCTGGGGGCTTTGTCTGTGCTTACACTCAATGTTAGCATCAACCCCTGGCCGCTTTTTAGGCGACCGGATCAAGTGTCGTTAATGATTACCATCTGGCTCGCCAGATACCAGCAAGGCCGCTGCAACTACGAATAACCCAGCCGTGCGTTAAGACCGGGATAATCCTATGTTCAGCAAGCCTTTTACCTTGGCCATGTTTTTATTGGCGCTATTAACTGCTTCGGTGACTGCCCTGGCAGCCCCCAGCAAAAACCTCAAGCAAGCTCAACAACCCCTGCTTGATCGGCTGCAACAAGCCGCCCCCGACCTCAACCCCAAAGTGCTGCGCCTGGGCCTGACTGCCCTTAACTGCGCCCTTAGCCAGGGGCTTAGCCCGGCGCGCAACCTCACCCTGATCGACTACTCCCTGGCTTCCACCCAGCCGCGCCTGTGGGTGTTCGACCTGAGCAAAGGCACACTGCTATTCCGCGAGCTGGTCGCCCACGGTATGAACACTGGCGAAAACTACGCCGAACACTTTTCCAACACCTACGGCAGCCGCCAAACCAGCCTGGGGCTGTTCCTCACCAAGGAGCCCTACGTGGGCGCTAACGGCTATTCACTGCGAATGGAGGGATTGGAACAGGGCTTTAACGACAAGGCCATGGAGCGCGCCATAGTGTTTCACGGCGCGCCCTATGTGAACCAGGGACATATTCGCAAATTTGGCCGATTGGGCCGCAGTTGGGGCTGCCCGGCAGTGAATGCTGGCATCGCCAAAAAAGTGATAGATACCATCAAGGGTGAGCAATTCCTGTTTTCCTACTACCCCGACCCCCAGTGGCTGAGCCGCTCGCAATTCCTCAACTGCCCTAGCCGCCAGCTGGCGGGCGAACCCGCCAATCACGAAGGCTAAATTCCCTGTTTCAGCTGCACCCTGTTAAGGGCGGCCACCCCAGGCGTTGCGCAAGGCTTCCGGTTTAACCAAACGCGCGCGCCCGGCTGTTGCTGCCGGCTTCTGGCTGGCCTGCGCCAGGCTGGTGGCTGGGCAGCTGCCATTGGCGCGATAGTACAGCGCCGCCGCCAGGCGCGCCTCATTGGCATCCCCCAGGGCGTGCAGGTAGTCATCTGCCACCTGGCAACCGCGCACCCGGCTTAAGCCGTTATCGCTGCCACTGGGCACAAAACCATCGCTGTAATCGCCAAAGTTTTTGGCGTTGACGCCGCGAAACTGCACGGTGAAATAGGTGGTGCCGCAGTTGGGCTGGGCGTAAAAACCATAGGGTTTGCCGCAGGTGGTTTCACCGATCAGGATCACTTCCACATCCACTCCGCGCAGGCCGTTGATCAGCGCCTCGCTGGCAGAGCAGGTGTCATTCCCGGCCAGCACAAACACCCGCTCCAGGTTAAGGGCTGGCAGGGCCATGCCCGCACTCAAACTAAAACCCAGGCCAGTGTCGTAAAAAGGGTCCGGCCCCAGGCGTTCACCGGTGATAGGGTTGTAGGTGCGATGCTTGTCGTTGAACTGCATCAGCTCAAAGGTTTTGCCCTGGGTGGCGCTGCTGCCGGCAATCATGTAAGCCAGCTGGCTGGCAATGGCCAGGTAGCCACCGCCGTTGTAGCGCAGGTCGATAATCAAATCGCTGATGGATTCCCCCTGCAATTGCGCTACAGCATCGCGCAGCTGCAGCTCGGCCGGGGCTATATGATCGTGAAAAGCGAAATAGCCCACCTTGCCGCTATCGGTTTGGATGGTTTTCACCTGCTGCACTGGCACGCTGGTCACCTGGGCCGATTGCAGCACCAGGTTTTGGCTGCCGCCAGCCGGCAATTGAAAGCGAAAACTGTGCGCTTCGCCCTGGGTATCGGGAAACAGGCCATCATTGAGCGTATCTATACCACTGGAGGAATTGGTGTTAACCAAATCCACCCCATCCACCTGCACAATTTGGCTGCCGCGCACTACGCCCGCCAAGGCGGCCGGCGAGCCGGGCTGGGTGTAGGCGACGCGCAATTCGCGCGGCGGGGTGTTGCGCACAAACACCAGCTCCATGCCATAGCCGTAGCTAATACCGCTACCCGACAAGGCCTCCCAGTCGTCCGAGTCATAGGTAAAGTGGAAACGGTCTTTTTCGGCACCGGTGCTGGTTATGGCGTCGGTTTTCAATTTATCGAAATACTCGAGGGTATCGCGATAAGCCGCCGGATTAAGGTCGGGCAGTTCGAGGTACCAAAGGTAGGTGTCATTGCTCCAGGAGCGCAGGAAATTGTTTTCATCCCGGTAACTGCCCTGGCGATCCGGGTAGCGCTGGTTGGTGTGCGGGCTGCGCCCCGAGCGGGGGTTTTCGCACTGGTTGATAAAGTCCTCCGCCGGTTTGTATACCCCCGGGCGCCAATCGTCGTCATAGGCGTCCAGCTTGGAGCCGCCACCCCCACCACCGCAGGCAACCAGGCCGGCAACCATACACACTACCCAACTACGCTTTAGCATCATGCTTTCCCTTTATTTTTGAATAGATACCCGCCGCGCAAAAAAACCTGGCGGGGGCACAGCATAAAAGATTTGCGCCACCTTAAAAACAACCCGCAGCGCCATAAATAAAAAAGCCGCTGCAGATAACTGCAGCGGCAACAGGCTTTGCTAGATAAAACGCGAGAGAAAAAATTAACGGATGTAGCGGTTGATAATATTTTCGTAAAGCTCCTGGCGGCCGCTGGTCAGCTGCACTTCGCCGTTGCTGTTACCCAATTGCGCCAGCTGCTCCAGGCTTAATTTGCCCTCTTCAAAGGCTTTGCCATTGCCCGCATCAAAACTGCTGTAGCGCTCGCGGCGCAGGCTTTCCAGCGGCGATTGCTGCAACAGGTTGTCGGCAATCAACAGGGCGCGGGCAAAGGTATCCATGCCGCCGATATGGCCGTAGAACAGATCCACCGGATCGGGCGAATTGCGGCGCGCTTTCGCATCAAAGTTAACGCCACCGCCCTGCAGGCCGCCACTGCGCAGCAGCACCAGCATCATCTCCACAGTTTCGTTGATATTCATGGGGAACTGGTCGGTATCCCAGGCGTTTTGGTAATCGCCGCGGTTGGCGTCGATGGAGCCCAACATGCCGGCATCGGCAGCCACCTGCATGTCGTGGCACATAGTGTGGCCGGCGAGGGTGGCGTGGTTGGTTTCCAGGTTTAATTTGAAATCCTTATCCAAACCGTGGTGACGCAAAAAGCCGATCACGGTGGCCGCATCAAAATCGTATTGGTGCTTGGAGGGTTCCATGGGTTTGGGTTCGATAAAGAAAGTGCCTTTAAAACCCTGGGCGCGGGCATAGTCGCGCGCCATAGTCAGGAAGCGCGCCATGTGCTCCTGCTCGCGTTTCATATCGGTGTTGAGCAGGCTCATATAGCCTTCGCGGCCGCCCCAGAACACATAGTTTTCGCCGTCCAGGGCGATGGTGGCATCCAGCGCGTCTTTCAATTGCGCACCGGCATAGGCCAGCACATTGAAATCCGGATTGGTGGAAGCGCCATTCATGTAGCGCGGGTTGGAAAACAGGTTGGCGGTGCCCCACAACAATTTCACACCGGAAGCCTGCTGCTTGGCCTTGGCGTATTCCACGATGGTTTGCAGGCGCTTGGAGGTTTCCGCGCGGCTGCTGCCTTCGTCAATCAGGTCGATGTCGTGGAAGCAGTAATAGGGCACGCCCAACTTGGTGATAAATTCAAAAGCGGCATCCATTTTTTCCCGCGCGCGCGCCACCACATCGCTGGTTGCAGCCCAGGGAAATACCTTGGTGCCCGGGCCAAAGGGGTCGTGGCCAGCGCCACAGAAAGTGTGCCAATAACACACGGCAAACTTGAAATGTTCCTTCATGGTTTTACCGGCAACCACACGGTTTTCATCGTAATACTTAAAGGCCAGCGGGTTGTCGGAGTCCGCGCCCTCGTAGCCAATTTTGCCTATGCCGGGGAAGTATTCTTTGCTACCCAGAACGATACTCATAACAATCACCTTGGTTTTTCAACAATCAATAAATTTCATTTAACGGCAGCAGTTTTACCCAGGCCTGGTAGGCATCCTGATACTGCGCCACAGAATCCCGCTGGGGTTCAATCAAGGCCGCGCGCGCCAGCCCCACAAAGGCTTCACTCGCCGCGCGGTAATACCCCTTACCCAAAGCTGCGCCGCGAGCCGCGCCCTCGGCACCATCGGTTTCCAATAACTCCACCGCCGCCTGGGTGGTGTTGGCAAAGGTTTGTGCAAACACCTCACTTAAAAACAAATTGCCCTTGCCGGCCCGCACCAGCTCACAGCTGCCCCCCAGGGACTTGAGCACCTCGAACCCCTGGTTGAGCGAAAACACAATGCCCTCCTGGGCGGCGCGCACCAGATGGCCGAGGCCGTGGCGGTTGAAATCCAGGTTGCGCAGCTGGGCGCCGGGGTTTTGGTTTTGGAAAATGCGCTCGGCACCATTGCCAAAGGGATGGAACACCAGGCCCTCGCTACCCACCGGCACCGCTTGCGCCAGGGCGTTGAGCTGCGGATAAGTCGGCGCTGTGCCGGCAGCGGCGAGGGTTTGGCGCAGCCAGGAATACAAACGGCCGCAGCCATTGACACACACCAGCACCCCATTGCGCGGCTGGCTGGGAGTATTGGTGACATGGACAAAGGTGTTCACCCGGGATTGCACATCGGCCGCTGACTGGTCGGTTACGCCGTAGATCACACCAGAGGTGCCGGCCGTGGCGGCCACTTCACCTGGCTGCAATACGTTCAAGCTGAACGCGTTGTTGGGCTGGTCGCCGGCGCGGTAGCAAATACTTACCCCGGCTTTAAGCCCCAACTCGGCGGCTACAGCGGCGCTCACCTGGGCCTGCTCGCCAAAACTGGGCACCAGGTCGGGCACCAGGTCGGTCGCCATCCCCCAGTGCGCCAACAACTCATGGGCGACGCGCTGCTCGCGGAAATCCCACAGCGCCGCTTCCGATAAGCCGGCCGCAGTGGTGTTGATCTGGCCGGACAACTTCATCGCAATAAAATCGCCCGGCAACATGAATTTGTGGATGCGCGCAAACAGCTGCGGCTGGTGCAGCTGCACCCAGCGCAGCTTGGCGGCGGTGAAGTTGCCGGGGGAATTAAGCAGGTGACCAAAGCAGTAATCGCTCCCCAGGCTGGCGAGCGCCTCGTCCCCCAGGGGCACGGCGCGGCTGTCGCACCAGATAATTGCCGGGCGCAGCACCTGCTGCTGTTGATCCACCAGCACCAAGCCGTGCATTTGGTAGGAGATGCCTATGGCGCCTATGGCTTTGGGGTCGAAGCCGCCGCGGGCCACCAGGCGGGCAAAACCCTGGCGCACACAATCCCACCAGATGTCGGGGTCCTGCTCGGCAAAACCGGGGGCGGGGCTGGCAATGGCCAATTCCGTATCGGGATAGGCCAGGGCGCCCAGGCTTTTGCCTGTGCTGCCATCCACCACCGACAACTTGACCGAGGAGCTGCCAACATCAATACCAAGAAACAACATAGGGGACTCGCAACCGGGATTCTCTGCACATAGGCACCCCAGGGGCACCCGTGTTATTGATTTTTAGACAATATATCTTATTGTCTATGTGACAACAACATTCGAAAGCCCTAATTTTTGTAAATAGGGATGGCTGCAGCCCCCTGGCTGAATCCGGCGTCAGGCTCGACCCCGCTGGACACTACTTATACAATGCCCCCTGCTCCCGGGTGCCCACCCGGAAATCGGCAATGCCCTACCACTCATAGCAACACATAAAAAAGAGGATTCGCTGTGTCCGACCAGCCCGCCAACCCCAATGCCCAATTGGAACCGCTCAACCTGCCGCCCAACGTGATCAAGGCGCTGTCCATCGACAACCTGATTTTTGGCCTGGACAACGACGAGCTGAAAATTTTGCTGGTAAAGCAAACCGACCCCATGCACCAAGGCAAATGGGCTCTGCCTGGCGGCTGGATCCGCTACGATGAAAACCTGCGCGACGCCGCCTATCGCCTGCTGGAAGAACTCACCGGCATCCGCCAGCTGTACCTGGAGCAATTAAAAACCTTTGGCCGGGTCGACCGCTTCCCCAGCGAGCGGGTAGTCACCATTGCCTACTACGCCCTGGTCAGCGCCGAAAACTATTCCCTGGTGGCCGGCCAGGCCACCGCCGATGTCAGCTGGCACAGCGCCAACCAGCTGCCGGAACTGGTGTACGACCACGCCGAAATCGTCGAACACGGCCTGAAAGTGCTGCGCCACCAAGTGCGCCACCAACCCATCGGCTTCAACCTGCTACCGGAAAAATTCACCCTGCTGCAACTGCAGGCGCTCTACGAGGCGATCCTCAACACCAAGCTGGATAAGCCCAACTTCCGCCGCAAGATCATGAAAATGAACCTGCTGACCCCCTGTAACGAAAAACAGCAGGGCGTGCCCCACCGCGCCGCCAACCTGTACCGTTTTGACGATGCGGCCTACAAACAGCTAACTGAATCCGGCTTTGCCTTTGAGGTTTAAAACTTAACCCCAAAGTAGCCGCAGCAGCGGCGGAAACTGGCGGCGCAAACGTCTATACCTGGCAGCGCGCCAGCCGCCGCAAAAAAGATTTTCACCTGTAACAAAAGCCATATAGTCATTAAAACCATAATGCATTAAGATGCAGTTAGCAGCAGGCCTGCACCTATTCATAATTTCAATAACAGGTATCACCATGAGCACAACCACTAACCCATCCCAGGCTAATACCCCGTTTATTGTCCTGATCAGCGTCATCGCCACCATTGGCGGTTTTTTATTCGGCTTTGACAGCGGTGTAATCAACGGCACAGTCGATGGCCTGCGCACCGCGTTCAATATCAACACCGCCGGCTTCGAGGTTTCCTCCATGCTGCTCGGCTGTGCCGTCGGCGCCTTCTTCGCCGGCACCCTGGCCGACAAATACGGCCGCAAGCTGATCCTCATAGCGGCTGCCATTTTCTTTATCGTATCGGCCTGGGGTTCGGGTATTGCCACCGGCTCCATCGAATTTGTGATCTACCGCGTACTGGGCGGCCTGGCGGTGGGTGCGGCAAGCATTATCTGCCCGGCCTATATCAGCGAGGTGGCACTGGCGCGCTATCGCGGCAAGCTCAGCTCGGTGCAGCAGGTGGCCATCATCACCGGCCTCACGGCCGCCTTTGTCAGCAACTACTTCCTGGCCAAGTGCGCCGGTTCCTCCCTGGCGGAATTCTGGTGGGGCTATGAAACCTGGCGCTGGATGTTCTGGATGGAGTTGGTGCCGGCGGTGATCTTCCTGGTGGCACTGTTCTTTATCCCCGAAAGCCCCCGCTACCTGATGGCATCCGGCCAGCAAGAGCAGGCCAAAAAAGTATTGATCAAGCTCTACGGCGAAGCCGAAGGCACCAGCAAAGTCCGCGAGATTGACGCCTCCCTGGCCAGCGACCACCACAAGCCGCGCCTGTCCGACATCATCGACAAAACCAGCAACCGCATACGCACCATTGTGTGGGTGGGTATTGGCCTGGCGGTGTTGCAGCAATTTGTGGGCATCAACGTGGTGTTCTACTACGGCGCGGTGCTCTGGCAGGCCGCCGGCTTCTCCGAATCCGATTCGCTGCTGATCAACGTGGTGTCCGGTGCGGTGAGTATTGGCGCCTGCTTTGTCACCTTCTTTGTGGTGGACAAAATCGGCCGCAAACCGCTGCTGTGGATCGGCTCCTTGGGCATGACCGTCACCCTGGCTCTGGTGGCCTCTGCGTTTTACGGCGCCCCCCTGGACGACAAAGGCAACCTGATGCTGAGCAGCGAAATGGGCACCCTGGCCCTGGTGGCCGCCAACCTCTACGTGATTTTCTTTAACGTTTCCTGGGGCCCGGTAATGTGGATCATGCTCGGCGAGATGTTCCCCAACCAAATCCGCGGCTCGTCCCTGGCTGTGGCTGGCCTGGCCCAGTGGGGCGCCAACTTCCTGATCACCTTCACCTTCCCCTACCTGCTGGCTTCGTCCCTCGGCCTCTCCGGCGCCTATGGTATCTACGCCTTCTTCTCCGCCTTCTCGATTTTCTTTGTACTCAAGCTAGTCAAGGAAACCAAAGGCAAGGAACTGGAGCAGATGGAGGGCTAGCCACCCGCAAACGGGAGGCCATGCCCTCCCCTGTGGTTTTATCGACGCTGGCGGTGCAAACACCGCCCATAAAAAAACCGGGCAATGCCCGGTTTTTTTATGGCTGCGAAAAACTCGCTTATTCAGCAAACGGATGGCGCAGTACGATGGTTTCGATGCGATCCGGGCCGGTAGAGATGATGTCGATAGGTGTCTTCACCAGCTCTTGCAAGCGCTCAATATAGGCGCGGGCATTGGCGGGCAGGTCTTCCAGTTTTTGCGCGCCCACGGTGGATTCGCTCCAGCCGGGCATCTCTTCATAAATCGGCTGCACCTGCTCCCAACCCTCGGCATCGTAGGGAATGCCCATAGGCTTGCCCTGGGCATCCTGGTAGCCAATACAGATCTTCACGGTTTTCAGGCCGTCGAGTACATCCAGCTTGGTCAGGCACAGGCCGGTGACGCTGTTAATGCGGTTGGCATGACGCACCGCCACGGCATCGAACCAGCCACAGCGGCGCTTGCGACCAGTAGTGGCACCAAACTCATGGCCTTTTTCACCCAGGTAGGCACCTACATCGCAATCCAGCTCGGTGGGGAAAGGGCCGGAACCTACGCGGGTGGTGTAGGCCTTGGTGATACCCAGCACATAGTCCAGGTACAGGGGGCCAAAACCCGAACCAGTGGCGGTGCCACCAGCGGTGGTGTTGGAGGAGGTCACAAAGGGATAGGTGCCGTGGTCGATATCCAACAGCGAGCCCTGGGCGCCCTCAAACAGGATGCTCTGACCAGCTTCGCGGGCGCTGTGCAGCTGCTCGGTCACATCGGCCATCATCGGCAACAACTCCTTGGCCCAGGCGGTGCAGTCGGCCAGGGTTTTGTCGAAATCTACCGCTGGCGCATTGAAATAGTTGGTCAGCACAAAATTGTGGAAGCCGAGGATTTCCTTCAGCTTGACCGCAAAGCGCGGCAGGTCGGCCAGGTCGCCCAAGCGCAGGCCACGGCGCGCCACCTTGTCTTCATAGGCCGGGCCTATACCGCGCCCGGTGGTGCCAATTTTGGCATCGCCGCGGGCGGCTTCGCGCGCCTGGTCCAGGGCGACATGGTAGGAGAGGATCAAAGGGCAAGCCGGGGACAGGCGCAAACGCTGGCGCACAGGTACGCCGGTAGCTTCCAGTTCGCCGATTTCTTTCAGCAGGGCTTCGGGCGAGAGCACCACACCGTTGCCGATCATGCAGGTTACGCCATCGCGCAATATGCCCGAGGGGATAAGGTGCAATACGGTTTTCTTGCCATCGATGACCAGGGTGTGGCCCGCGTTGTGGCCACCCTGAAAGCGGGTCACCAGGGATACCTGATCGGTCAACAGGTCGACGATCTTGCCCTTGCCTTCATCACCCCACTGGGTGCCCAATACCACGACATTCTTACCCATGACTGGTTTAACTCTCTGTGCTTAAAAAAGGTTTGATAAAAAGGTGAACTGCGCGGCGCTAGAGCGCCACCACCTGGTATTTGCCATCCTGTAACAACAGTTGGCGGTCGCAGTTGAGCTCTGCCAACTGCCCCGCCGCCGTCATGCTTACAACCCGTTCGCCCTGGGCGCGCAGGGCTTGTATCGCCTGCCACTGCCCCGGCTCGCCTGTTTCGGTTACCGCTATGGCACTGGGCAGGCTGGCGCTCAGCAGGCCCAGTTTGCTCAGGGCGGTAATATCCACTGCAAAACCTGTAGCGGGGCGAGCGCGGCCAAATACTTCGCCGATATGGTCGTAGCGGCCACCGCTGGCGATGGGGTTGCCATAACCGGGGGCAAAGGCAGCGAACACCAGGCCAGTGAGATAGTGGTAGCCGCGCACTTCGCCCAGGTCAAAATACAGCTCTGCCTGGGGGTAGCGCGCCTGCACCACAGCGGCCAGGCGATCCAATTGATCCAGCGCCGCCAACACCTGGGGCAAGCCGCTGAACTGGCTGCGCGCGGTGTCGATCACCGCCAGGCTGCCCGCCAGGTTGGGCAGCGCCAGGAGCGCGGCGGCACAGGCGGCATCGCCAATATTGGCTGCCACCCAGGCGCGGATTTCGGTCATGGCTTTGCGCTGTAACAGCTCAAAGAATTCCTGCTCGCGGGCGGGCGCCAGCTGCGCCGCAGCGGCTATGGCGCGGTAGATACCGACATGGCCCAGGTCTATATGCAGGCGCGGCAAGCCGGCCAGCTTGAGCGATTCCAGCAGCAGGCACACCACTTCGATATCCGCCTCGACACTGGCCTCACCGTAAAACTCCACACCCGCCTGAATAGGGGTGCGGGTCGCCAGGGGGTTTTTGGGGCGGGCATGCACCACATGGCCGGCATAGCAGAGGCGGTTGGCGCCCTGGCGGCGGAAGCTGTGGGCATCCATACGCGCGGTTTGCGGGGTGATGTCGGCGCGGATCCCCAGGGTGCGGCCAGACAGTTGATCTGTCACCTTCAGGGTGAGCAGGTCTATATCGCGCCCCAAGCCAATCAGCAGGGAATCTGTGTACTCCAGCAAGGGTGGAATCACCATGTCGTAGCCCCAACTGCTGTACATATCCAGCAGTTTGCGGCGCAGGCTATCTATAGCTTTGGCCTCTTCCGGCAGGATTTCTTCCACCCCTTCCGGCAAAAGCCAACGATCGGCATAGGTCATACGACGCTAACCATCCTGTTAATTAAGTAGGTATAACAAGCCGACCCCAATCAGCATGGACGCCAGGCCCATGGTGCGCAGCTGGCTATCGCTCACCTGGGCCAAACTGGCCACCAGGCTGCGCCAGCGGGTCGGATAGAGAAACGGGATTATGCCTTCCAGCACCAGCATTAAGCAGAATGCTCGCCCCAGGTCTTCCCACATACACACCCCTAGCTGATTGCGACAACAAAAAAGCCGTTTGCGGCAACAAAACCGGTGCCGGGATACAAGGCCTGCGGAAGGCACACATAAAAAAACCGAGCTTCTGGCTCGGTTGCGGCATTTTAACACCCTTTGGGCGAGAATTTACAGGCTAAATTTACCGCGCCGGAGCGCTGCGGCACCCGTCCCTGGGCACCCCTGGCCGTGGCCGGGGCTGGTGCCTGCTGCCCTGATGGGCGCCAGGCACAGTTTTGCACAAAGGCCATTCAGCACTGGCCATTACTGGCCTTTGGAATCCTTCATGTAGCGGAAGAAGTCGCTGTTGGGGTCTAACACCATCAGGTCATCCTTGTTGCTGAAGCTGGTTTTGTAGGCGTTGAGGCTGCGGACAAAACTGTAGAACTCCGGATCTTTACTGTAAGCCGCGGCGTAAATAGCAGCCGCCTTGGCGTCGCCATCGCCGCGGATACGCTCGGCATCGCGGAAGGCATTGGCTTCCAGGACGGCGCGCTGCTTGTCGGCATCAGCGCCAATTACCTCTGCCTGCTCCTTACCCTGGGCGCGGTATTCGCGCGCCTCTTTTTCGCGGTCGGCCGACATACGGTCATACACAGGGCGGCTCACCTCGGGCGGGAAGTCCACGCGCTTAACGCGAATATCTTTCACCTCTACCCCCAGGGATTTGATCGCTTCTTCGTTGATGCTGGCAGTAATTTCCTTCATCAACTCATCGCGCTTGCCCGATACCACATCGTGCAGGGTGCGGCGGCCAAACTGGTTGCGCAGGCCGTCTGCCACCCGCTGCGCCAGGCGATCTTCCGCCAGGGCTTCCAGGCCACCGGTGGCCTTGTAGTAAGCCTCAACATCTATCAGGCGCCACTTGATGTAGGCATCCACAATCAAGCGCTTGTTTTCCACGGTGAAGAAACTGGCCTCCACCATGTCGGCGGTGAGCAGGCGGGCGTCAAACTTGCGCACCTTTTCCGCAAAAGGGATCTTGGTGTGCAACCCAGGTTTCACATCAGTGTTCACCAAGCGGCCGAAGCGCAACACTACCGCGCGCTCGTACTCAGTCACTATGTACAGGCTGTTAAAAGCGACTATTCCACCCAACAGCAAGACGATGGAGAAAAATATACCTTTGCTAGACATTAGCGTGGCTCCCTACGAACGGAATTACTGGGGGCTTCCAGGGTTTGCAGCGGGCGGCTGTAAGCCTCCTGTTGCACACCTGAGGATTCGGGCAATTGGGCGCTGCGGCCGCCCATGCGGTCGAGCGGCAGGTAGAGCATGTTATTGCCACCCTTCACATCCACCATCACTTTGGAGGCTTTGCCCATCACCGCTTCCAGCGCGTCTATGTAGAGGCGCTCACGGGTAACTTCGGGGGCGCGCTTGTATTCCGCCAGCAGGTTTTCAAAGCGGTCTGTCTCACCCTCGGCGCGGGCAATCACTTCTGCTTTGTAGGCCTCGGCCTCTTCAATCATCCGCTGCGCCTTACCGCGCGCTTCGGGGATGACCGCGTTGGCATAGGCCTGAGCCTGGCTCTTGAGGCGGGACTCATCCTCTTTGGCCTTGATCACATCGTCGAAAGCCGCGCGCACTTCCTGCGGTGGGCGGGCCTCCTGGATGTTCACGTTCATCACATTAATACCGGCACCATAGGTATCCAGATAAGTTTGCAAGCGGCGCTGCACTTCGGCGGCAATCGCCTGGCGGCCTTCTGACAACACCTGGTTCAATTCGGTAGAGCCAACCACATGGCGCACCGCTGAATCTGTAGCGTGGCGCAAGCTGGTTTCCGGCTCGCGCAGGTTGAGCGCAAAGGCTTTAACGTCGGCGACGTTGTACTGCACGGTGAGCGGCAGCTCCACAATGCTTTCGTCTTCGGTGAGCATCAGCCCTTTGGAAGAGTATTGGCGGGTGGAGGTGGTGTTGATGATCATCACCTGATCGATCAGCGGCCAGCGCCAGTTCAAGCCTTCGCCCTTAATGTCGGAGAAGGCGCCGAAGCGCAGCACTACCGCGCGCTCTTTGGCATCCACCTGGTAAACACCCACGGCCACGTAAATCACCACCGCCACCAGCAGGCCGATCAGGGCAATAAAGCCCATACCGGAATTGCTGCTGCCGCGGCCAGTGCCACCCGATCCGCCGCCAAACATGCCGTTGAGCTTGTCTTGCAGCTTTTTAAAGGCTTCATCCAAGTCTGGCGGGCCGTCGTTATTGCCGCCGCGCCCACCCCAAGGGTCTTTATCTTTTCCCGGTTCATTCCAGGCCATAAGGCTTCTCCCAATGTTAAAAAAAATTAGCTGGAGGATGGCGGCTCCTGCCCATCCCCATCCGGCTCTGGCTGGTCAGCCCAGAGCAGTGAATCAAAACTGGTAGCGCAAGCGCTGAGAATACGTAACAGATCGCTTTTGGGCAGACGGATTTGCAGGCGCGCACGGCCGTCGTCGCCATAGCTTTCACCCAGTACCGCCTGCTGGCTATAGAGCATGGCGCGCAAACGCCCCTGCTGGGGGCTCAATAACAATTCGCCCGCAACCAATTCGGTGCCTAATAGCTCGGAGATGGCCTGAGCCAACAAATCCAGGCCGGCGCCGGTTTGCGCCGACAACCACACCGCCACCGGATTGCCGGTTTCATCGCGGTCGAGCTGGGGTGCAGCACCTTCCAACAAATCCAGCTTGTTGTAAACCAGCAGCTGGGGCAAATCGGCGGCGCCTATTTCTTCCAGCACCAACTCCACCTGCTCGATATTGCGCAGCCGCTCTTCGGCCGCCGAATCTATCACATGCAATAACAAGCTGGAGTTACTTGCCTCCTCCAGGGTAGCGCGAAAGGCTTCCACTAAACGGTGCGGCAAATGGCTAATAAAACCCACAGTATCCGCCAACACCACTGCCCCTATATCCGCCAACTCAATGCGGCGCATGGTGGGGTCGAGGGTGGCAAACAATTGGTTCTCGGCGTAGACATCGGCGCCGGTAATACGGTTAAACAGGGTGGACTTGCCAGCGTTGGTATAGCCTACCAGCGACACCGTAGGTATGGCGGCACGCTGGCGCGAGCGGCGCCCCTGTTCGCGCTGGGAGCGCACCTTTTCCAGCTTGGCTTCAATTTGGCTAATGCGATTGCGCAGCAAGCGGCGGTCGGTTTCCAACTGGGTTTCACCCGGGCCGCGCAGGCCGATACCGCCTTTTTGCCGCTCCAGGTGAGTCCAACCGCGAATCAGTCGTGTGGCCGTGTGGCGCAGCTGCGCCAGTTCCACTTGCAACTTGCCTTCAAAGGTGCGGGCGCGCTGGGCGAAGATATCCAGAATCAGGCCGGTGCGGTCGAGCACCCGGCATTGCAACTCTTTTTCCAGGTTGCGCTCCTGACTGGGTGTCAGGGTGTGATTAAAAATAGCCAGCTCGGCTTTGTGTTCTTGCACCAACTGGCGCAACTCTTCGAGCTTGCCGGTGCTGATAAGAAATTTGGCGGTGGGCGTTATGCGGGAGCCGGTGAGAAAGGCAACAGGGTCGCCGCCGGCAGAGAGCACCAGCTCTTCAAATTCGCGCGGGTCTTCGGCATCTTGGCCATGAGACAAATTCAGGTGAACCAGCACAGCCAGTTCACCTGATTCGGGACGATCAAAAAACAATTAGCGACCTCGAGCGGGTATCAATCAGTGATAATTACTCGGCTTGCTCGTCTTCTTCGCCTTCAGCACCGCCAGCTTCGTTCAGCAGGGGAACACGCACAGCGCGAGATGGAACAACGGTAGAAATTGCGTGTTTGTAAACCATTTGGCTTACGGTGTTTTTTAACAGGACGACGAACTGGTCAAAAGACTCAACCTGGCCTTGAAGTTTGATGCCATTTACCAGGTAAATGGATACAGGCACACGCTCTTTGCGCAGAACGTTCAGGTAAGGGTCTTGTAAACTATGCCCTTTTGACATGT